>NZ_DERI01000014.1:0-2554 GCF_002362375.1 Maribacter sp. UBA3344
CCTGCAACTAAATCTTCTTTTTTTACACTTTCACTGGGGCTATGACTTATGCCGTTCTTGCAAGGTATAAAAATCATTCCTGTAGGGCAGAAATAGTGTAGATATCTTGCATCATGACCAGCTCCTGAGGGTAACCGCATAAGATCAATATTAAGTTTTTTTGTAAAACTTTCAATTTTGGAAACCATTTCTTCTGGAAATTTAAGTGGTTTATCATGAACAAGTTCTTTTGTAGTCACAGTACATGGTTTCGAATTATCCAAACAGATTTGACTAATTTTATCACCAAGCTCAATCAATATTTTTTCATCAGGATGTCTTAAGTCAATTGAGAAGACAACTTTTGATGGGACTACTGATGGAACATTAGGTTCTACAATTAATTTCCCTATTGTGAATCTAGTTACATCTTCATTATCCCAAATATTATTATGAAGATTTTCAATAATATTTACTGCACTGACAAGGGCATCACGTCTTACAATTCTTGGAGAAGTACCAACGTGATTTTCTTCACCAGTCACCTCGATTTTGAAAGTCCTTTTACCTTGAATACCTGTCACTATGCCTATTTGTTTTTGCTCCAACTCAAGAACTGGACCTTGTTCAATGTGTGCTTCAATATAACATTTTATCTCTCTTCCAAATTCTTTAATTTCAAGATTAGGAAAAGAAGAATGCATTTTTTTTATCTCTGAAGAAACAGTAATACCATTATCATCCTTTATCCTATTAATGTCTTCAATAGATCTGGTACCAGTATAAACTCCGGAACCCATCATGCCTGGAGCAAATCTAGATCCTTCCTCATTCATCCATGCGACAACTTCAATAGGCGATTTTGGTACTATATTATTTTCACGCAAAGCTTCAATAATCTCTATACCCGCTAAGACGCCAAATACTCCATCATATTTCCCCCCGGAAGGCTGACTATCTATATGCGAGCCAGTTAAAACTGGGGGAGAATTTTTGTTAATACCCTCTAATCGAAAAAAAAGGTTTGCTGCACCGTCAGTGTAGACTTCTATATTTAATTTTTTTAACCAATTAATGATATGTTTTCTCGCATGTAAATCTTCATTCGAAAGTGCTTGTCTGTTAACACCACCATTTTCAGTTTTTCCATGATTTGCCAATTCATTATGTCTCTGCCAAAGTCTATTATTATTTATGAGACTGGAAATATGTTTCATCTATATATATTAGCTATGTTTTCATTATTTCTAAAGGGTTAGAACGAGGATCCCTTGGTAACCATTTTTTGTTTTCTACTTGAGAAAAGAAATCTGACAAAAAGTTGTTAAAATACGAAGGTTCTTCCAAATTTATTGTGTGTCCTGTTTTTGGTAAGATTAAAAGACCAGAAGCTTTAATACATTTTTTTAAGAACAAACCGGGATTAATGCAATGATCATCTTCATCTCCTACCACAATCAAAGTCGGTGTTGAGATCTCTTTTATCGTATCTTCTAAATCATAAAGTGAAGGCCTTTTAGCTTGGACGGCATTCATTGTCATGCTTGCTCCAATATCAGAATGCTCACCCAAAATATTTAAAAAATCATCCCAACCATCTTTATCTTTAATTAGAAAGGGAATTCTTGAAGATGCTCTACCATAAATTTTAGAAAATTCTTTGCTCCCTAATTTTATAAATTGATTAGCAACGTCACTAGATAGTCTTCTAAAATAATCTTCATGTTTTTTTTCAGCGCCATATCCGCTGCCTGCAATTGTCAAAGAAATGGTTTTTTTTGGGTATTTAATGCCAAAATGAAGCGCAGCAAAACCACCCATAGATAAACCAACAATATGAGCTTTATCTATAGACAATTCATTCATAACATCATAAATATCCTCAACAGCCCGCTCCTGAGAATAGGATTCAATTGACTTCGGTACGTCTGATGGAGGATAACCGCGAGCATTAAAAGTAATACATTCGTATCTTCTTGAAAAATAACTTACTTGAGGCTTCCAACTCCTTTGGTCACCTCCAAACTCATGTACAAAAAGTACAACTTTACCTTTGCCTGTTTTTTTAACATTTAATTTAACATTATCACTTGTTGTAATAATCATAATTATTTATATAATAGAGCTCCTAGAAGATATACCTCCATCTACTGTAAATACTGTCCCAGAAGTATATCCAGATTTTTCTGATACTAAAAAAGCTATTAGATCTGAAATTTCTCGAACATGAGCAGGCCTTCCAAGTGGATACCTTTTAAGTAATTCTTGAACATGATTCTCATCACCATAAAGTTTTAATGAGCGATTTTTTAAAATTTTATAAATCCTTTCTGTTTCAACAGGACCTGGGTTTACTCCAATTACTCTTATATTATCTTCTAAACTATTTCCGCCTAATGCTTTTGTAAAGGACATTAAACCGGAATTTCCTGCAGCCCCTGCAATATATAAAGGATCATATATTTCTCCTCCGTTACCAATATTGTTTATTATTACTCCACCTCCATTTTTCTTAATCATTGGATAAAATCCACGACATAAATTTATGTATCCAAAAACTTTTAGTTCCCAACCC
>NZ_DERI01000029.1:0-217 GCF_002362375.1 Maribacter sp. UBA3344
TGTTATATTCGTTGGAATCGCTCAGATCTCCATCGGCGCTGTTGTGGGCAGCAATGGCTGCGGCATTCGTGGAGATATCCGTAGCATTCGAAGCAATGGAATTGTTTTGCGTTGTTTGCTCCGCTTCCAGATTATCAATATCGGTAGCATTCGTAGCAATGGAATTATTTTGAGTAGTCTGTTCCCCTTCTAGGTTATCAATATCTGTTGCATTGGT
>NZ_DERI01000029.1:596-940 GCF_002362375.1 Maribacter sp. UBA3344
GCAGTATTTTGGTCCACATCGGCTTTTAATGCCGTGTCGTCGTAAGCTAGACCGCTGATGTCCACGGTTTGGTCGCCACCAAGGTCGGTCACGGTAAGGTCCGTTCCGTCAAAGCTGATGCCTGTGTTGAATTCATTGGAATCGCTCAAATCTCCATCGGCAGTGTTATGTGCAGCAATGGCGGCTGTGTTAGTGGAGATATCAGTTGCATTCGTAGCAATGGAGTTGTTCTGTGTTGTCTGTTCCGCTTCAAGATTATCAATGTCAGTAGCGTTTGTTGCTATCGCATTATTCTGCGTAGTCTGTTCCGCTTCCAATGTATCGATGTCCGCAGTATTTTGGTC
>NZ_DERI01000029.1:1295-1580 GCF_002362375.1 Maribacter sp. UBA3344
GTCCACGGTTTGGTCGCCACCAAGATCGGTTACGGTAAGGTCCGTTCCGTCGAAGCTGATACCTGTGTTATATTCGTTGGAATCGCTCAAATCTCCATCGGCAGTATTGTGGGCAGCAATGGCTGCTGTGTTAGTGGAGATATCGGTTGCATTTGTTGCAATGGAATTGTTCTGAGTTGTCTGTTCCGCTTCCAGGTTATCAATATCTGTTGCGTTTGTAGCGATATTCGTATTCTGTGTTGTTTGCTCTGTTTCCAAAGCATCGATGTCCGCAGTATTTTGGTC
>NZ_DERI01000029.1:1979-2555 GCF_002362375.1 Maribacter sp. UBA3344
CACGGTAAGGTCGGTTCCGTCGAAACTGATGCCGGTATTGTATTCGTTGGAATCGCTCAAATCTCCATCGGCAGTGTTATGTGCTGCAATGGCTGCAGTATTAGTGGTGATATCCGAGGTATTTGTTGCAATGGAATTATTCTGAGTGGTCTGCTCGGCTTCTAGGTTGTCAATATCTGTTGCGTTTGTAGCGATATTCGTATTCTGAGTTGTCTGTTCCCCTTCCAACGCATCTATATCCGAAGCATTTGTAGCGATATTGTTATTCTGAGTAGTTTGCTCAGCTTCTAAGTTATCAATATCTGTTGCATTGGTTGCTATCGAATTATTCTGCGTAGTCTGTTCCGCTTCTAGGTTATCAATATCTGTTGCGTTTATAGCGATATTCGTATTCTGAGTTGTCTGTTCCGCTTCCAATGCATCAATGTCCGAGGCATTCGTAGCAATGGAATTATTTTGAGTAGTCTGTTCTGCTTCCAGATTGTCAATATCTGTTGCGTTAGTGGCTATCGAATTATTCTGCGTAGTTTGCTCGGTTTCCAAAGCATCGATATCGGCAGTATTTTGGTCCACATC
>NZ_DERI01000029.1:2932-28034 GCF_002362375.1 Maribacter sp. UBA3344
CACGGTAAGGTCGGTTCCGTCGAAGCTGATACCTGTGTTATATTCGTTACTGTCGCTCAAATCTCCATCGGCAGTATTGTGTGCTGCAATGGCTGCGACGTTCGTGGAGATATCGGTAGCATTAGTTGCAATATTGGTATTCTGTGTGGTCTGTTCCGCTTCCAGGTTATCAATATCCGTTGCGTTGGTTGCTATCGCATTATTCTGCGTAGTTTGCTCGGCTTCTAAAGCAACTATATCGGCAGTATTTTGGTCCACATCGGCTCTAAGTGCCGTGTCGTCATACGCCAATCCGCTGATGTCCACGGTTTGGTCGCCACCGCCATCGGTCACGGTAAGGTCCGTTCCGTCGAAACTGATACCTGTGTTATATTCGTTGGAATCGCTCAAATCTCCATCAGCAGTATTATGTGCAGCAATGGCTGCAGCGTTAGTGGAGATATCGGTTGCATTAGTAGCAATGGAATTGTTCTGAGTTGTTTGCTCCGCTTCCAGATTGTCAATATCAGTTGCATTTGTTGCAATGGAATTGTTTTGAGTCGTTTGCTCGGCTTCTAAAGCATCGATGTCCGCAGTATTTTGGTCCACATCGGTTCTTAATGCCGTGTCGTCGTAAGCTAGTCCACTGATGTCCACGGTTTGGTCACCACCAAGGTCGGTCACGGTAAGGTCCGTTCCGTCGAAACTGATACCTGTGTTATATTCGTTGGAATCGCTCAAATCTCCATCAGCACTGTTATGTGCAGCAATGGCTGCAGCGTTAGTGGAGATATCGGTTGCATTCGTAGCAATGGAATTGTTCTGAGTAGTCTGTTCTGCTTCCAGATTGTCAATATCTGTTGCGTTAGTTGCTATCGAATTATTCTGTGTGGTTTGCTCTATTTCCAAAGCATCGATTTCCGCAGTATTTTGGTCCACATCCGCTCTTAATGCCGTGTCGTCATATGCCAATCCGCTGATGTCCGTACTTACATCGCCACCGGCATCCGATACCGTTAAATTTGTTCCGTCAAAATTGATGGCTGTATTGAAGTCATCGGTTGCATCAATATCTAAATTAGCAGGTAGGTCGCTTAAATCATTAAAGCTTCCGGAGAAATCATCAGCAGCATTTTGATCAAATGCCGATAAATCTACTACAGTTGCATTGGGGTCGTTAGATAAAGTAAGTACGCCCGATGTATAATCCAAGGTCTGTATTTCATTTTGGGCATCTGCATCTGCATCGTCCACATTGATGTTAAGGGTATTACCATTATCAATACTAATATTACCTGGGGTATTATCGGTTAGTAAATTTTGGTTGTCGGTTACAGCTATTGAAATAACGGTTTCTATTCCGTTTTCATTGGTGTACGTGTATGTACCGTCGCCATTATCAATAAGTGTAGATATGGTTTGTGCCGCTCCGTTAAAAGTGATCGTATTACCGTTGCCATCATCTAGGGTTATGGTGCCGTCACCATTATCTGTAAAAGAAAAATCGTTGGTATTAATGCCGTCACAAAGGTTTGTCCATACTGTTCCGTTGAAGTAATGAACACATTGGGTATCGGTATTGTACACTACTGCACCGTTCAAAGGGGTAATAGCCTGCATTTGTGCGGTGGAAAGTCTGGTAAGCACAAAAGCTTTGTCCGTACTCTCTAATTCTACAATAGAAGCTGAATGAATAGTGTTAGGGTTCTGACCTATTTTTACTTGTGCCGTAGCACAGAAAGAAATAAATGAGAAGAATAATAGAAATTTAATTTTTGAAGACATTTACAATGTGGGGAATATGTTAACATCTGTAAAAATAAAGGGGGTTTTGTAAGAAAAATAGAATATGTTGTGTACTTAGGCAAATATGTTGGGAATGTAGGCAAGTGTTTCGGTTTAACCTAGAAATCTGCGCTTTATCTAATGGTTGTGGGGTGTAACAGTTATTTTAAAATGACAAAAAGCAGGAAAAATCGCATTAAAATAGAGATTGTTTCCTGTTCTTTTACCATATATTTTATCGTGTTAAATACAAGAAGCCTTGGTAATTTAAATCCTCATCTGGAATGTGGATAGTGTAAAAATATACACCGGTAGGTAAACCCTCTTCCGCACCAAAAGGTACATTGTCCAAATTGGAAAAACCTACAAAATCATTGGTGTAATTCGTTTTTTCAAATACTTTGAGTCCGTAACGATCATAAATTTGAACAAAGTTACTGTTGAATTCCTCCAACTCCTCAATATAGAAGGTGTCGTTAACCCCATCGCCGTTTACCGATACAAAGAAGTTATCAATAAAAAGGACATCTTTTGCAAGAGGTTCATACGGTTCTTTTGATGTGCCAAATGTAATAATCTCGAATTCATCTGGCAGTATAGATCTTGTGGTTATGAAGCCTTCGGTAATTGTGCCAACAGGGGCACTTCTAGATAAATTTACCCATTGCTGTTGTGCCTTGCTCCATCCCACAGGTATGATCAAAGAAACATCATTTGTAAGTCTAGATAGATTACTACGTAGGTTCCAGCTTAAAGAAACCGTTGAGGGTACCGTGCCTTCTAATTGCCAAAATTCGGCTGTACTAACCAATTCGACATCAAAAGCATTGGTAGCGGTATTGTAGGTGTTTGCCAAGGAAACAGGATTGTTGGCATCTTCATAGAAGTAAGCACTTTTAGCGAAAAGGTTAACACTTTCAGATATTAGAATTAGAGGCCTTAAATACTCGTTGTCCCCGATAGGAAAGCCAAATTCTTGCTGATTGGTGATAGCCGCATAGCCTTCAATTTTGCTAAAGTCATTTTCACCGTTGTAAAAAGAATTATCTACAAAATTATAGAAAATATTAGGTTGTGATAGGTTAGTAAGAATGTTACCAAAAATAAAATTGGTATTACTAATATTGTTCACACCTAAATCTAACTGCATATCATTTTCCAATGCGAGCTCCATATCATAGAATTGTGGTGTTACCGTTCCAGAAACGGTAATGCGTTCTGAACCATAAAAACCAGCCAGCCCAAGGTTGTTGTCCATCGGGGATTCATTGATGAAGTCAGTATGAAAACCTATACTGCCACCGTTATGAATGCGCAAATTGCCATTATTATATAGGGCAGATTGTGCAGAAACAATTGCCGAGCATAAAAAGAAAAATAAGAAGGCTATGTTTTTCATTAGTTGTTCTGCTTTTCTAATAACATGGTTTTGATCTCTTCCATTTGGGTTTTTAAAGCCTCTAATTCTGAACTCATGTTAGTATTGGCTTTTTGGAGCTCTTTAATTTTCTTTTCTTGTTCAATAGTGTGAAGGAATAATTCTTCTATTTTTTCAAGGTTGACTCTAGAGGATTCGCTCACATTCCAAAACCCTTGTTCTTTCACTGCTTGTGCAGATTGAATGCCGGGTAGGTGATTGTTCTCTTTTACAAAAGCTTCAATTTCAGCTAATGTATTGAACTCGTAACTAGGGTTTAAAATGGAATTGCCCAAGAAGTATTTTTGAAAAACGTAGTCGGGTGTACTCTGTGTAATTAAACCAGAGGCAGTTATTGCTCCTTCTGCTCTTATATCGCCATCAACGTGAAGTCTTGCTGCAATAGTAGTTCCATTTACCTCGAAGGTAGGACCTATTCCAACATTTTGTGAATTGTCGATTCTTATTGCTTCTGTACCATCAGTTGAAAAGCCTAGTCGGTCTGCAGCTATACGATACATTCCTATGTTGGTATCATTATTAAATCTATAGGCAGGTTCATTTGCTGTTCCGTTTGAGTTTAATGCTCCTTCAGATCTTATAGCACCTGCAACATGTAGTTTATTTGAAGGGGTGATTGTTCCAATACCAATTGATCCTAACCCTGTAAAATATAAATTATTGCCAGCTAGTCCTATAGTTCTGTCGGCATCTAAATCCAAATTTGCGTTGGTAATATTTTGACCTGTTGTTGGTGTAATCCAAGAATAGGTACCTGCAGCGTCGGTTGAAAGAATGTCGCCTGCAGTGGCTGCTGAGTCGTCAGGTAATTCTATTTCATTTTGGTCATCGGTATCACCGTCATCTGCAATATGGTCGTTGATCAAAGTTGTATTGGCTAATATTTCGGTTGATTCCTCAAGGTCCGAAAGATCTACGGTCAAAGGTGCAACACCATCATTTTCAATTGATAGGCTTAAAAGGTTGCCAGCCCCAAAAAGGAACTCATCAACCGTTTGTTCATCCGTATCGGTCAAAGACGGGGTTATCCAAGAATAGGTGCCCGCAGCATCGGTCGAAAGAATGTCTCCTGCAGTGGCTGCTGAGTCATCAGGTAATTCTATTTCATTTTGGTCGTCAGTATCACCGTCATCTGCAATATGATCGTTGATCAAAGTTGTATTGGCTAATATTTCGGTTGATTCCTCAAGATCGGAAAGATCTATGGTCAAAGGTGCAACACCATCGTTTTCAAGTGAAAGACTTAATACGTTTCCTGTTCCAAAGAGAAACTCATCCACGGTCTGCTCGTCGGTATTTGTAAATAACGGTGTGATCCAAGAATAGGTGCCTGCAGCGTCGGTTGAAAGAATGTCGCCTGCAGTGGCTGCTGAGTCATCAGGTAATTCTATTTCATTTTGGTCATCAGTATCACCGTCATCTGCAATATGATCGTTGATCAAAGTTGTATTGGCTAATATTTCGGTTGATTCCTCAAGGTCGGAAAGATCTACGGTCAAAGGTATTTCCCCGTCATTTTCAAGTGAAAGACTTAATACGTTTCCGGTTCCAAGGAGAAATTCATCAACGGTCTGCTCGTCAGTATCAACAAATCCGGCACCAGCCAATTCATCAATAGCTGCTTGAGTGTTTGCGGCAGTTAATCCGGAAGTTGTGTTGTCATAATCTACCTGACTTGCATCTTGATCATCGCTATCAACAAATCCGGCAGCGGCCAGTTTATCAATAGCTGCTTGTGTGTTAGTAGCTGTTAATCCTGAGGCTGCATTGTCATAGGGTACTTCACTTGCATTTTGATCGTCTAGAAAAGGTGTTAAATCAATTGGTGTGCCGTCGTTTGTCAAGGAAAGTTGATTTCCAGCTTCTAATGTTAATTGTTGATTGTCCGGCGCTGTTTTAAGGTATCCGAAAGCAGCAATCTCAGCATCTGTCAATTGGGTGTCTGTGTCAATAGATGTAAGTGGGACTGATAATGTACCAGCAATATCTGTAATAATTAGCTCGCCTCCAACAACATCAAAAGCAGTGTTTTGTTCATTAACAGGGTCACTACCCCCAGAGGTTACAACATCTGCAATTTCAGTGTCAACATAAGCTTTTGTAGCTGCGTCATTGATATCTACTGGTGCTCCAATGTTTTCAATTCGTATACCTCCAGCATCATTTCCATCTGAAAGTACTTCTTCTATATTCTGTAGTTCATTGCTTGCATTAGCATCTGCATCATCTACGTTTAAAGTAATTTCATTTCCATTTAAAATAGTAATATTACCAGCAGTTCCATTTGTAGCGATTGTTTGCTCATCGGTGCCGGTATTGGTATAAGTGCTTAGGTCAATGGGTGTACCACCATCTTGTAAGGTTAAAATATTATTTTCCAAAGTTAACTGCTGATCATCTGAGCCTACCAAAGCTTCTAAACTAATGGTGGAAACACCTGGTGTAGTAGATCTAGAAATGGTTAGAGTATTATCTAATTGATCAAAGGTCAGGTCAAAAAGATCGTTGGCATCTTCCCATTGTACAATGCCATTTTCATCGGTAGTCAACACCTGATCGGCTATAGTGTTGGCCATATCTTCCGGGGCAATGCTACCATCCCTAATTTCTACGGAACCTACCGCATTTTGTCTAAGCTCGCTGGATCCTACGGATTCTGCAGCCAGTTTGTCCTGTGTTATAGAATTGTCCTGTATATCATCTGGACCAATGCCTCCATCAATAATATTATCGCCCAAAATGCTGTTTTTGGCAACTTCTAAGTTATACCCAGCCGCAGATTCCGTAATTTCTATAGTACTTCTGCCGTTGATGATGGGATCGTTGGTTATGGTAAAGTTCACGGCATCACAAAGGTTTACCCACTGGGTGCCATCATAGTAATTAACACATTCCGTATCGGTATTGTAGACCAAACCACCACGTTGTGGGGTAATGGCTTCCATTTCTAACGTGTTAACGCGGGTAATGACCAAAACCTTAGAAGAACTTTCTAACTCTAGAACAGACGAAGCATCTATATTTTGGGGGTTGTCTCCTATTTTAATTTGTCCGAATACGGGGGGCAATGCCAAAAAAATAAAGAAAATAAAGAAAATTATTGCTTTCATACTTAGTGTCTTATGACGAGAAAATAACGATAAACAAAAATAGAATTATCTTGGTAATACCTTTTATTTATAAGTTGAAATAATGTGCTATTGGGTTAAAGTACATGTATGGTCGTTGTACGGTATGGTTTTACATGAAGATAAGGACCTATTGCTTTTTTGGAAGATAAGAAATTAACAAAAGTTTATTGACTGGATTTTTTTTATAATAGTTACAAATCTTTTCTTTATCTTTTAAATACCCTATGGGTAGGGTATCATCCCTTTTAATACACACTAAATGACCAGAAAATTACTTTTTTTATTTGTATTGTTTATCACAGTATCGGGCTTTGCACAAGATGATGCTAGAGTACCTTTAAGAGGTTCGGTAATCTACATGAACATTGGGGTGCCCAATGAAAATGTGATCAACTCAACTTCTGAGCATGCAACCATTACCAATGACCAAGGGCAGTTTAAGATCAATGTAAAAGTGGGTGATAAATTAGTTTTTACGGCAGTAAACTACAATATAAAAGTAGTGACCGTAACCGAGGAAATTTTGGCGAACAACCGTTTGGTGGTAGAGGTGAACGAAAAAGTGACGGAGTTAGACGAAGTGGTCATTACCCCAGAACAGCAAGAACGTTTCTTGAAAATGAGAAACGAAGAATTTAAACAGCACGAGTACGAAATAGATCGAGGGACAGCCGTGGAAAATATTGCCATGTCCGATGTGGATAGAGGTATGCAAGACGGTCTTAATTTTGCCAATATCTTCAGGGCTATTTTTAAATCTCAGGACCAAGCTGCCGAAGAGACTCCATCGTTAAAGGTAAGTGAGGTACTAAGACAGGTATATGACGATTCTTTCTTTGTTGTAGACCTACAGATACCACAAGATAAGATCAATGAGTTTTTGTATTACTGTGATGCTAGAATGCCTGCAAAGTCATTACTTAAAAAGGAAAATGAATTTCAATTGATCGATGCATTGGTGAATCATAGTAAATCGTTTCTTAAAGATTTAAATGAGGAGTAGACTCCTATTCTTTTTTTTGCTTGCTAGCATTTCGGTTTTCTCCCAATTGGGCGAGACAAAGAAATTAGAGGGCAGGGTATATAGTGATGACGGTGACGTTGCCGCTACTCATGTACTTAACTTAACATCGCAACGGGCCACCATCACCGATGAAAACGGATTTTTTACGGTTGCCGTGCAATTGTTGGATACCCTAGAATTTTCGGCCATACAATACAAAAAGAAAATTGTGGTAGTAAATACCGCAATTTTAGAAAGCAAGTTTATCTCTGTAGGTTTAGAAGAGGCGCTTACGGAATTAGATGAGGTTACCGTAACGCCCTATAACCTTAGTGGTAACCTTTTAAAGGATCTGCCTACTTTAGAATTGGATCCCATAGTTACCGCATCTACTTTAGGTTTACCAAATGCTTATGTGAAAATACCTACCAAGGCCGAAAGGGAACTTTCCGCGGCTACAGCAAACCCCATAATGAGTTTTGATCCATTGATCAATGCCATTACCGGGCGTACCAAAATGTTGAAGAAGCGGGTAGAGCGCAATAAACTGTATGATAGAACAGAGCGTGTGCGTAAGTTTTATGAAGATAGTGTATACCAAGAACAGTTGTTGATCCCTATTGATAGAATAGATGATTTTCTATATTATTGCGAGGTTGATCCCCGTTTTCAGCAAATTGTAGATACCCATAATGAAATGGAAATTTGGGAATACCTACGACAAAAGAGTATACTGTACAGAAAGAATAATGCTTTGGATTAGGGGTGCTATATTTGGCATGTACTTTGCTCCGTAGCATATGAAACCATACATTATGAAAATTTTTAAACCGGTATTGGTATTATTGATACTCCCCCTTTTTGCATTCGTAGGGGCGCACAAATTTTACATTAGTGTTACCAATGTAGACTATTCTGAAAAAGATGAGGCCATACAGATCATTACCCGTGTTTTTATAGATGATATGAATACGGTACTCAAAGAAAGATATGGTTATACTGCAAACTTGGGTACTGCTAAGGAAACGGAAATGGACAAGGATTTTCTTGAAAAATACTTACGTACAAAATTCTTGGTAGAAGTAAACCAAGAAAAGGCAACCTATGATTTTATAGGTCATAAATATGATTCTGATATGGTCATTTGTTATTTAGAAGTACCTAATATTCCGCTATCCAACTTAAAACAAATTGGTATTACAGATGAAGTCCTTACAGATATTTATGATGATCAACAAAACGTGGTGCACATGAAAGTAAAAGGCACAAAAAAAAGCCATGTTTTGGTGAAATCCCGTCCTAAAGGAATGTTAAATTTGTAACATATATTAAGATATCCCTATAAAAACTTTAATTTTCGGACACTAAAAAACCAAGTAATGAAAAGAGTAAAGTACGCATTTGCGTCTATTTTATTCCTTTTTACGGCCGTAACGTTTGCTCAAAAAACGATGACCAAAGAAAAGGAACCTGGGCACTACAACCAGAGTAAGTTCAAACAATTGTACGAAGAGTTTTCTACACCTAACACCTACCGATCTGCATCTGGTGCACCTGGTCCTGATTACTATCAGCAGCAGGCAGACTATGTGATGGACATTCGTTTAGATGATAAGAATGCTAAATTGTTTGGTGAAGAGACCATTACATATACCAATAATTCCCCGGATGATTTGGAGTATTTATGGGTGCAGTTAGACCAAAATGTACGAGCTAAAGATTCTAAGGCGGCCTTAAAAAATGGTAGCGGTATTTCTTTGGGAGATTCTCCAGAGAAATTTGTAGGTAACTTTATGACCGAACCTTTTGATGGCGGTTTTAATATAGATTACGTTAAGGACGATTCAGGAAAAGCATTGCCTTACACCATTAACTTCACTATGATGCGTGTAGACTTACCTACGCCGTTAAAGAGTGGGGATAAGTATGCTTTTAAGATCAAGTGGAACTATAATATACCAGACCATACGATTAATAGGGCAAGATCAGGTTATGAGTATTTTGCTGAAGACGGTAACAGAGCATATGTAATTGCACAGTTCTTCCCAAGAATGGCCGTTTACAATGATGTAGAAGGATGGCAGAACCACCAGTTTTGGGGTAATGGCGAATTTGCTCTTCCTTTTGGGGATTATGAAGTGAACATTACCGTACCTGCAGATCATATCTTAGATGGTACAGGTGTACTTCAAAATAGAAAAGAAGTATATAGCAAAGAAATGATGGCGCGTTATGAAAAAGCTAAAAAATCATATGACAAACCTGTAATCATTGTAAGTCAAGAAGAAGCAGAAGCTGCAGAAAAAGGTTTTTCAGATAAAACAAAGACATGGAAGTTAAAAGCGGAGAATGTTCGTGATTTTGGTTTTGCAACCTCAAGAAAGTTCATTTGGGACATGCAAGCGGTAAAATTGGGTAACAGAGACGTAATGGCGGTATCTATGTACCCTAAAGAAGGTAACCCGTTATGGGAAGAGTATTCTACAAAAGCTGTAGCGCATACTTTGAAATCTTACTCTTCGCATACATTTGACTACCCTTACCCTAAAGCAATTTCGGTACATGCCAAAAGGCAAGGTATGGAGTACCCAATGATCTGTTGGAACTACGGTAGACCAAATAAAGATGGTAGCTATTCTGATAGAACCAAGTACGGAATGATCAGTGTAATCATTCACGAGGTAGGACATAACTTTTTCCCAATGATCGTAAATTCGGATGAGCGTCAATGGGGATGGATGGATGAAGGTTTGGATACTTTTATGCAGTACATGGCAGAGCAAGAGTTTGGGGAAGCATATCCAGAAGCTATTGCGCCTAATGCAAAATACCCATCAAGAAGAGGGGATCCAGCTAAGATCGTACCTTACATGAGCGGTGATCAAAGTACTATTGCTCCAATTATGTCTAACCCTGAAAACGTTTTTCAATTAGGGCCAAACGCCTATGGAAAACCTGCAACAGCGTTGAATATTTTGAGAGAGACCGTAATGGGTCGCGAATTGTTCGATCATGCGTTTAAAACATATTCTCACCGTTGGAAATTTAAGCACCCAACCCCAGAAGATTTCTTTAGAACAATGGAAGATGCATCTGCCGTTGATCTAGATTGGTACTGGAGAGGATGGTTCTATACTACCGACTATGTGGATATGGCCGTAAAGGATATTAAGAAATACTACGTAAGCGATCAGCCGAACAAGAAAATGAAAGCATATTTGGCAGAGCGCGGTATACCAGAGTCTAATTTACCACCAATGGTATATTTGGAGGAGTATGATGATGCCGGTATGGTATCACCGGAACTAAAGAATAATTTACCATCTGAAACTTCTAAAACGTTGAAGGAGTTTATGATGGATAATATGACGGCAGCTGAAAGAGCAGCTATAAAAGAGCCTAAGTATTTTTACGAAGTAACGTACAACAGTCCGGGCGGTTTACCAATGCCTTTAATTGTTGAGTATACATATGCGGACGGATCGGTTAAGAATGTAACCTATCCGCCAGAAATCTGGAGAAAGAACAGCAAAGAGGTAAGTATGGTGATTTCATCTACATCTGAGCTAAAAGGAATTCAGATAGATCCTAAAATGGAAACTGCTGATATTGATACAACTAACAATAGTTGGCCAAAGAAAGAGCAGGAAAGTGATTTCGATAAAATGAAAGAAGGAATCAAAGGAGAATAATTAACAAAACATTTATTGAAAAAAGCCTCGTATAACTACGGGGCTTTTTTAATTTCGATACTAAACTTGTTTATATTTGTAGTATGATTGCTATGTATTCATTATTTATTAGTGGCGCGGAAATTTTCTTCATTATGTTTATCGTAGTGATGGTTTTTGGTGCCGACAAAATTCCTGGTATTGCCAAGGGCTTGGGCAAAGGTATGCGCCAGCTAAAAGATGCTACTGAAGATATTAAACAAGAAATTCAAAAAAGTGCCGACAAACAAGGTATAGATACAAGTTTTGTGACCGATATTAAAAAGGATATTGATGACATGAAACAAGATATTAGTTCCGGTTTAGGTACTGACGTTAAAAAGCAAATAAATGACGTCACTAAAAATATCAATGAAGTAACCGGTACGATCAAGAGAAAATAAGCGCTTATGCTAGATAAGATCTTACAATGGGATCGAGATGCCTTTGTCTATCTTAACAGTCTAGGTATAGAACAGTACGATGCTTTTTGGTCTACCGTTACCAAATTTCCACCTTGGATTCCTCTCTTTGCATTGATCATTACACTTTTCTTTATAAAATTCCCAAAGAAAGAAGCTATAACAATGATTTTGACCATATTGATTATGGCAGCTTTTGTGGCTACGGTCACTGACCTGACAAAGCATGTGGTAGCCCGCTTAAGACCTAATAATGACGAAGAGCTAAATACGTTGATCCGTATATTACGGAGTCCGTCCGGGTTCAGTTTTTTTTCAGGTCATGCCTCATCTTCTTTTTCTATAATTACGTTGACCGTTCTTTTTTTAAGGCGAGAATTTAAATGGGTGTATTTATTTTATATCTGGCCTATGCTATTTGCTATGAGTAGGGTGTATGTTGGGGTACACTTTCCTATAGATTTAATGGTAGGTGCTTTGGTAGGTATATGCTCCGCCTGGTTGTTCTATAAATTATACGGTCTGCTTATTTTACCCTACTTAGGGTCAGTCCGTCACGAATAGGCAGCAATACCGTCTCTAATTGTGGATGTTCACTTAGTTTTTTATTATAATCCAATAATACTTTAGTGGTCACATCTTTTGGGTTCAAAGGCTCAACCACCTTACCAGACCACAATACGTTATCTGAAAGTATCACAGAGCCAGATTTGGTTTTGGGTAGTACAACATCTAAATACTTATCGTATTGCTTTTTCTCCGCATCAATAAAAATAAGGTCAAAGGTGATATCCATTTTAGGGATAATGTCCAAAGCATTGCCTACATGTTGTATGATCTGATTACCAAAATCACTTCGATCAAAAAAAGTACGCTGAATTTGTTCTAGTTCTGCATTGACATCAATAGTATGTAATTGTCCGTTTTTCTGTAATCCTTCCGCAAGACATAAAGCGGAATAACCGGTATACGTGCCAATTTCTAGAATGTTGGCAGGATGTATCAATTTAGAAAGTAAACTTAAAACACGCCCTTGAAAATGTCCCGTTAACATACGGGGCTGTATAACCTTTAAATGCGTTTCTCGGGTAAGTTCTTGTAACAACTTAGGTTCTGGCTGTGAATGGTCCGCTAAGTAATTTTCTAAAAGTGGCGATAAAAAATGCATGCGTTTCTTTTTGCAAAAATAGGGTTTTAAGCCTTATTTTAATGGACTCAAATTAGCATAACCATGAACAATGAAATTACCCTTAGGGAAGCCCTAAAAAATGATGTGCCTGTACTATTGCAATATGAGCAAGAAGTGGTCAAGGCAGAACGCCCAATGGATCCAACTATTAGAAATAATGATGTGCAATACTATGATTTAGATGCATTGATAGAAAACCCAAGAGCTACCCTTATGGTTGCTTGTGACGGAGATAAAATTGTTGCAACGGGTTATGCATTGGAAAAACAGGCAAGACCTTACTTGGATCATGAGACCTATGCTTATTTGGGTTTTATGTATACCGATCCGGAATATAGGGGCAGGGGAATTAACGGTAAAATTGTGGAAGCCTTACAGCATTGGGCTATGAATATTGGGCTTACGGAAATAAGGTTGCATGTATATGAGGAAAATGAACCTGCTATTAAAGCCTATGAAAAAAAAGGGTTTAAAAGACACATGATCGAAATGCGATTAAGAACAGAATCTTAAAATGCTATTATTGCATGGAGCTTATAATATTATAGGCTTATGTTTACCTTTATACAAAATTAGCTATGGAGTTTAAAAATACGTTGCAGTTTGCACAATCATTAGACGCACAAGACGACTTAAGTACATATAGAGATGAATTTATTTTTCCTAAAATTAATGGGAAGGAGGTCATCTATTTTACCGGTAATTCTCTAGGATTACAGCCAAAAAGAACCAAATCGTTTGTAGATGAGGTCATGAAAGATTGGGCGGAACTTGCCGTTGAAGGTCATTTTTATGCAGAAAAACCTTGGTGGGACTATCATGAGCGCCTGGCAGAACCCTTGGCAAAGGTAGTGGGGGCGTTACCAGAAGAAATATCGGTAATGAATACGCTTACGGTGAATCTTCATTTATTGATGGTCTCTTTTTACAACCCCACTCAAAAGAGATTTAAGATTCTTTGTGAAGAAAAAGCATTTCCTAGTGATCAATACATGTTTCAAAGTCAAGTTCGTTTTCATGGGCTAGACCCGGATGAAACAATTGTAGAGATTAAAAAGAGAGAAGGGGAGCATCATTGGAGAACAGAAGATATACTGGCAAAAATTGAAGAGTTGGGAGATGAACTGGCACTTGTTTTAATTGGCGGAGTAAATTATTACAATGGTCAAGTAATGGATATGGAAGCTATTACCAAAGCAGGAAAAGCAGTTGGTGCCAATGTGGGTTGGGATCTAGCACATGCCGTTGGTAATGTAGAATTGAAACTGCATGAATGGGATGCCGATTTTGCATCATGGTGTAGTTATAAATATATGAACAGCGGACCAGGAAATGCTTCTGGAATTTTCGTGAATAAAAAACATCTGAATAAAAAAGATATTCAACGTTTTGAAGGATGGTGGGGAACCAAAAAGGAAACCCGTTTTTTAATGAAGCCAGAGTTTGAACCTATGGAAAATGCCGATGCCTGGCAAATAAGCAATGTACCTGTGCTATCGGTTGCGCCTTATTTGGCTTCATTGACCATGTTTGAAGAAGTTGGTATGCATAAATTGATTGAAAAGAGAAAATTAATTGTTTCCTATCTAGAGTTTATTCTACAAGAAATAGATAAAGAGGTAGATAGCACTTTTGAAATCATAACTCCGGCAGATAGAGGCTGTCAGCTTTCTGTGTTCTTACATGGACAGGGCAAGGCGTTGTTCAATTATTTGATGGAAAATGGGGTGGTGACAGATTGGCGAGAGCCCAATGTAATTCGTTTGGCACCGGCTCCTTTCTATTCTACGTTTGAAGATATGTACCGTTTTGGGCAGATATTAAAAGAAGGAGTACTTGCCAATTAAAATTTTGTAGAATTTAGAATATAGAAAAGAGATAAAAGAAAATAGAAAGGTATTTTTTAAATTTTAACCAACAACCAACAACCAACAACCAACAACCAACAACCAACAACCAACAACCAACAACCAACAACCAACAACCAACAACTGTGCTGAGCGTAGCCGAAGTAACCAATAACTAACAACTGACAACCAAGTGAAGTCATTACGATTAATTTTAGGGAAAGCACGTTATTTTGGTCCGTCATGGGTATTTGCAAGTATCAACATACTATTTGGAACATGGGCCATTTATATACCCACGGTCAAAGAGACTTTGCATATTAGTAAGTCTGAGCTGGGTATAGCTATTTTCTTTTTGGCATTAGGTGTATTCACGGTTTTTCCGTTTGCCTCAGGTATTATCAATAGGGTAGGGGTTGGTAAAAGCACATTTTACGGGGTGTTGGCGAGTTGTGTTGCTGCCATGCTGCCACTACTGGCACCTAGTTATTATATGTTAATGGCAGCTTTGTTTCTTTTTGGGGCTTCTAATGGTATTACGGATATTTCTATGAATACGTTGGTAACGGAAATAGAGAAAAAAGACAAGGTAAAGTTTATGGCAGCATCTCATGGCTTTTTTAGTCTAGGTGGAGTTTTAGCGGGTTTGGGTAGTTTTTTAATTGGTCCGTTGTCAAATCCCGTACTACACATGTTCATTGCCGTGTTACTCGTTTTGGTGGTCAATTTTAAATTTAGGAAACAATATTTTACGGAAGTAGCCGAAGAAATAGAAAATGAACCCTTTAGTTTTGGTTTGCTAAAACCGTTAATGCTATTAGGTCTTATTTCCTTTATGGCAATGGGTAGTGAAGGTGCAATTGTGGACTGGAGCGGATTGTACTTAAAAGAAATTGCATTGGCGCCCGAAACTTTATGGGGATTGGGATTTTTAGGGTTTCAAATCACCATGACCTTAGGAAGGTTTTTAGGGGATGGGATCAGTGATAAAATTGGGTCGGTCAAGATAGTTGCCGTGGGAGCAATTTTAGCAATTGCAGGATACTTTTTAGTATTGACAACAGATACTTATTTAAGTATTATTGGTTTTGCGTTAAACGGACTGGGATTTTCTGTCATGGTACCTGAAGTTTTTAGAATAGGGGGGAATGTAAAAGGAATAGATTCTTCTAAAGGCATTGCCTTTATTGCAGGTTCAGGATATGCCGGCTTTTTGTGTGCCCCACCAATTTTAGGTTTTCTAGCAGAGAATTATAGTTTGACCAGAAGCTTCGTGGTACTTTTGGCTTGTGGATTCCTGATTCTATTATTTACATTTTTATTAAAGAAAAAGAAAGCTTAGATCAGTTTTTGATATTGCTTCTTACTTTAAATTCATTATTGGGATCTTGTACTTTGTCAATAAAATTCAACATTTCTTCTGTTAGCAATAATTGATTTTGAGCATTCCAATAACGCTGATCGTACGGGTATTTTATTTTGAATAGATCTTTAGAGGTGCTTACATTTTTTTTAACGGGAAAGTCGCCCTCATGGTCAGATGTAGTCAATATAAAAGATACATCATAAAAAGAGGTGTAGGAATTTTTATCATCTGTCACCTCTACCTTTACATCATATTTTGCCGTGGCTATGTAATATTTGTTTGTATTTGAAGATTTGGAAAGTGACATTTCTTTTTCAATGGAGACCGTTCTAAATCTAATATTGCCATCCTTTTTATAAGGATTGTCTTTATTGTTAATGGCCATGTAAATTCTTTCAATAGCATGGTCATTATTGTTGATAATATAATGGCCATTTACTTCTTCATTTTCAATTGCTGGTTTGGTCTGAAAACTTAAATTGGTCTTACTGCCATTATTAAAAGTAGCTTCGGTCAAATCAAAAGCATCTCCAGTAGCGTTCATAGGGGTGAAATTCATGAATAATTGGTAAAAGGTTTCAAAAATGAAGTATACTTCATTTTCATCTTTCACTAATCCAACTTTGCGCATATTGGTCAACTCAACCTTAAAGTCTTTCTTATCGGGGTCAATCTCTTTAGTGTATAAAAGTGTTCTTCTTTCCAGTTTACCTTGCAAGTCTTGAATTCTGGTAATTTCACCATTATATCTTAAAACACCTCTCAACAGAAATTTCTCTTTATATGGATAAATAGGGTAATTAGATCTAATAGAATCCCCAACTTTTTGCCATAGGGTTTTTTCATTCGTAACCGTAACTTCATTAAGCTCCAATACACTTTTGTTGAGGAGAATGGTATCCTTTACTTTTTGAAAAGTAGTACTTAATTTATCATAACCAACCCTGTAAATTATAATGGAATCTAATAATGATGAAAATTGAAACCGACCATCTTCATTGGAAATAGTATGATCTTTAGAATTATAGACACCGACAAATTCAAGAGGAACATTGTCGGCACTATCTACTATTACAGCATCTATAGTCTGTTGTGAAAATCCAATAAATGAAAGTAGAAAAAACAGAAAGAATGATGGTTTCATGGATCAGTTGTTAAGATTGAAACGTATCAAACTTTGTACCATATTATTTCACCTCTACCCCGGAAAAATAAAGTGAGAAATCAGTATCCGGTCTTTTGTGCATCATGCTTATGTGTAACCCGTTTAGGTTTTTATAGTCTTCCCAAGTGGTTACCATATTAGGTTCAGACTGGTTTTCCTTTCTGTATACCCATTCTTTGATAATATAATCATCTCCAAAATAATAGTCGTAGGCATCGCCAGGTGTGTAGCCACCTTCATTATTATAAACTGTGGTTAATTTATGCATGGTAGCTTTGCTGATCGGTGCTTCTACATTTTCTGTGTGCTTGTGGGTGAAACTTTTTTGATCCCATACCAATTGATATGGTGCCAATAGCCAGAACTTATCATTTACAAATCCGCCATCGGTGGCCGTCATGGTACTGTCTACAGATTTTCTGTTGTAAGAGATGGTGTCTTGTCTTGTCATCATGGTTACATCGTTAGAACCGGTTTCCCATAACCAGGTACGTTCAAAGTGTTCATCTTCACGATCTACATTAAAAGTAAATTTTATAAGCTCTACATCTTTCCAGTTTTCAAAACCGTTGGCATTGGCTATTTTTTCAAGAACGGTCAATTCCTTATCTTCGGCAACGACAACTTTAGTTTTTTTTTGGTCGGTTTTACATCCTGTAAATACGCTTGAAACAAGAATGGAAAGAAGAATTAATTTTTTCATTTTCTGTAGATTTTCAAGTAAATATATCAATTACAGTATCTTTAACCTACTTTTATTTTTTTGTAAACATAATTATTAGGGTGACTTTTCTTAAGAAGCTTTGTTTTATAATCATTGGAAACCAGTTTGGAAATAAAACGGTTTCTAAAGGCGCACATGAAAAACTTACCGATAATGAGTTGATCGAGAGAATTGTTGCCAATAATGATTCTTTATTATTTGGAGAATTATATGATCGGTACTCTCAATTGGTCTATAATAAGTGTTTAGGATTTTCAAAGTCTAACAAAGAAGCTGAAGATTTAACCCAAGATATTTTTTTAATGTTATTTGTTAAGTTGGGTTCGTTCAAGGGAAATTCAAAATTCTCTACTTGGCTCTACTCTTTCACTTATAATTTTTGTGTCAATTACGTGAACAGAAATAAGGAAAGAAAAATAAATGATAACTCAGTTAAATATGATACTCAAGAAGATATACCTGTTGATGTAACCGATGATTTACTATTGCAAATGCAGGTAGATAAGCTAAAAAAGGCTTTGGAACTAATTGCGCCAGAAGATAAATCTCTATTATTATTGAAATATCAAGATGGAGCATCAATAAAAGAATTGGAAAATATCTTAGATTTAAAACCGAGTGCGATAAAAATGAGGCTCAAAAGGGCAAAAGCGAAAGTAACGGAAATGTATAAAACCCTACCTTAATGCTAGAACAGGACAATAATCCATTTAAAAATTTACAAGGGGATCTTAAAGATGTTCCACCAGAACTACGTAAAAAAGTTATGGATGATGTCGCTGCGGCTAAATTGGTGATGGAATTGACCAATCTATTTACGGGTAATTTTGCCTCTATTATTGAGGGCATGTTAAAAACGAATTCAAAACCTAACCAGAAATAATAGTAGTAGACCAGATATGGAAACAGTAGATAAGTGGAAAGACCTAACATTTGAATCTTTAAGTAATATTTTTAAAGATATAGCGGCAGCGTTACCAGGTATTTTCGGGGCCTTTATAGTAATTGTATTTGGGTGGATCATAATAAAAATTACCACCCTGGTATTAAGAAAGATATTTAAGGTCATTAAATTGAGCAGTATTTCTGAAAAAATAAATGACGCTAAACTTTTTGGTGATGCCGATATTAAGATAGATCTATCTAAAATCATTGTAACCTTTGTAAAAGTGCTGCTTTGGTTGGTGTTTATAATTGTGGCCTCAGATATTATGGGCTTGACCATTATTTCTACTGAAATTGCCAATTTACTACGTTACCTGCCTATTTTGTTGTCTGCCATGGTCATTTTCATGATAGGACTGTTCTTGGCCAAAACGATCAAAGAAACTATTATTAAGGTTTTTGATTCTATTGGTCTAGGTGGTGGAAAAATTCTTGGAAATGTTTTGTTCTACCTCATTATAATTTTTGTGAGTATAACAGCGTTAAACCAAGCAGGTATAGACACACAGATCATAACCAATAACTTTACCATTGTTCTGGGAGCTTTTTTGTTGGCGATCTCTTTGGCCTTAGGTTTAGGATCTAGAGAAATAGTTGGTGATCTTTTAAGAACCTTTTATTCTAGAAAAATTTATGCAGTAGGAGATAAGGTTAAAATAGGCGATTTGCAGGGTACAGTGGTTGGTATAGATAATATAGCAATGGTATTAAAGACAAAAACCGGCAAAGTGGTTATCCCCATTAAGAAGGTAGTGGAAAAAACGGTAGAAGTAGAAGAGAGTACGGCACCAAAAGAGTAATTGTAATATAAGTTGAAAAAGAATTGGACGTTAATTAGGAGAAGGATTGCCTCTTCTGTTTATGATTTAATTCATTAATTTTGTTAGAGATAAATAAACTTAAAATATGAGTTCTAAAAAAGGAAAAATTCAGGAAGCCATAGATGAGAAATTGCTGGAGGAAAGAAAAGTCTTCTTATGGGGTATGGTTGATGACGATTCTGCAAAACATGTAATTGATAGGTTGTTATACTTGGATATGCAGAACAATAAAGAAATTCAACTATATATTAATAGTCCTGGAGGTTATGTAACTTCTGGTTTTGCAATGTATGACACTATAAAGTCATTAAAGAGTCCTGTTTCTACTATTTGTAGCGGTCTGGCAGCCTCTATGGGGTCTATATTATTGTCTGTTGGTAAAAAGGGTAGAAGGTTTATTCAGCCACACGCACAAGTAATGATTCACCAGCCAAGTGGTGGTGCAAGAGGGCAAGCTTCCAATATTGAAATTCAGGCAAGGGAAATTATTAAGACCAAAGAGTTAAGTGCCCAGATTTTGGCGGACAATTGTGGTCAAGACTTTGATAAAGTCTTAAAAGATTTTGATAGAGACTATTGGATGAATGCAGAGGAGTCTATTAAATACGGTATCGTAGACGGTATTTTAGAATAGGTAGCTACTTATTATAAAAGCAAAAGTCCTTTACAAAATTGTAAAGGACTTTTTTTATGGTTGGTCGTTATTTGGTGATAACTTTATATAGTTATTTTGAGGCAACTATGCCTTTTTTAATCTGTAAAATAGGGAATTCTGTTCTTCTATTTAGTTCCAGTTCCTCAGCAGAACAGTCTTGTTTACTTGTACAATGGTTGATAGGTACTCGCTTGCCAAACCCTTTGTATGAAACGATTCTATCTTTAGAAACACCGTTCTCAATTAAATATTCGTAGGTAGATTTTGCCCTTCTTTCAGAAAGATCATCATTGTAGGCATGACTACCAACCGGATCTGTATGTGCCTCTAGTTTAATGATCATATCTGGGTAGGTAATATTCATTACCTTAATTACCTTATTTAGCTCTGCAGCAGCATCGGGTCTAATATCACTTTTGTTGAAATCAAAGTATATTTTATTAAGTCCCGCCAATACTTTAAGGTCTAATACAGGCTCAAGAACAATATCTTGCCTCATAAGCTTTTGTGCCTTTGGGGTAGAAGAGGTGTTAAAGAAAACATTTTTATGTGGGTGGGTTTTTCTCACCGCCTCGATCATGTAAGTAGTTTTTCTGTTCACCGGAAATCTATAGTATCCATTTTCATCTGTTGTAGTTTGCGCCACAAGCGTGTTGGTAATTTGATCAAATAATTTGACCGTAACACTATCCAGCATTTGATTATTGACACCATCAACAACATAACCTTCTACATCTAAGGCAGGGGTAAATTTAAACTTGTAAATATCATCACTACCAACGCCGCCTTCTCTGTTAGAACTTACATAGCCATCTAAACCGTTAGGTAGCCCATAGTATGCAAAATCATCGCTAGAACTGTTTATAGGAGTACCTAAATTAATAATGTCAATAACTTCACCATCTTCATTTGATATGGTAGAAAAGACATCTAATTGGCCAAAACCAACATGACCATCTGAACTAAAGAATAATTTACCCTCTTCGTTTATGAACGGAAACATTTCGTTTCCTTCCGTATTAACAATGGGTCCGGCGTTGATCGGCGTTTGTATACCTCCACGTTCATGAATTTCTGCGTAATAAATATCTGTACCACCGTAACCACCAGGTCTATCAGAAGCAAAATATATTCGGGTTCTAGATTGATTAACAGATGGGTGACCGGTTGAATAGTAGTCGCTGTTCATTCTAAGATTACTATTTTCTACCCATTTGCCATCTACAAATTTGGCGCTATATATTTTTAGGTTGATTTCGTTTGATACACCGTAACCAGCTTTTTTATCATAAAAATTATTTCTGGTAAAATACATGATGGTATCGTTCTTATAATCTGTAGAAAAAGCTACGGAACTTTCATGAAATTTTGTGTTGATATCTCCTTTTAAACGTATAGGTTCAGACATAGGGTTGTCCTCTTGCACAGCAAAAAGATCTAACCAAGGCTCATCGTTCCAGCCATAAGTTTCACCGGTTACCACGTCTCTTCTAGAAGAGGCAAAATAGATATTTCCTAAAAACCGAAACGCGCCAAAATCACTATCTGTAGAATTAAAGGATACAGGTTCAACCTCATATCGTTGTCTACTGTTAAAGACTACCGATGCCAGGTTACCATCTTTTAAGAATCGTTTTACACGCGAATCGTTCTTATTGTACTTTTTGTATTTTTTCAACCAAGTTTCAGATTCATCCAAATCTCCATTGGCATAAAGTGCCATGGCATATTTAAAATAATAATCCGTAGGAAGGGTGGCATTGTTAATTACAGCCTTAAAATGCGGAATAGATTTTTTGTAATCACGGATTAATAGGTAGCATTCAGCTAATTGCTGGTGTGCATATTCCGCATTAAAATCTGTTTCCACCATTCTTTCATATTCAGGTATTGCTAAAGAATAGGAAAATTTACTAAAATAATAATCAGCTTTTTTTTGCGATGCTATTTGCGCAATGGTAAATTGCCCTACTAGAAATAGTAGCGTTAAAAGCACCAAATTTTTATAATTTTTCATCGTATCGATTTTAAATTATTAGAAATATCTGGGGGATTTTACCGGACCTAATACCTTTTTGGCAAGTTCAAATATCAAAATTATTTCATGTGTACCGCCAGTATAAGGTCTTACCGAAGATGTCGGTAGATCATAGGCATAACCAATTCTAAAATCTCTAGAAACTTGGTAATCCATCATTGCACCAAAGTTAGATGCATCGTTCACTCTATATGAGGTACCTACCCAAAATTTCTCATTGAACAAAAAGTTAATGGTAAAATCATAGGTTGCCGGGGCACCATTTGTAAATTTTGTAATTACCGTAGGTTTAAAAATAGTTGTTTCAGACAGATCAAAAACCAGACCACCAATGGCATAATAGCTATTACGTTCTATAGCTTCAAATTCGCCTTCGTTCAAATCTGTATTTAAAATTCTTGGAGATGAAATACCGGCATACCATCTGTTTGAGCCAATATAAAAACCAGCACCAAAATTAGGGTTGATACTGTTGAAGTTGGCATTGAAGAATTGATCGTTGGGATCAGGATTTTCTAGGTTATAACTTGTGAACCCGCCCTTTAGTCCAAAACGCATTTTTACTTGCTGACTTACTGGAACGGTATATGAGAAATCACCATAAAAATAGTTGGTGCTTTCAAAACCTAAACGGTCATTGATGTATGATACGCCAATACCGATCTTTTCATTTTTTAATGGAGAATGAACGGATAGGGTACTGGTACGTGGGTTACCTTCTAATCCTGCCCATTGGTTTCTATGTAATATTGTAGCGTTCAACGTTTCTCTACTACCTGCGTATGCCGGGTTAACAGAAATGGTGTTGTACATGTACTGTGTAAATTGAGGTAACTGCTGTGCATTTACAAATACACTGGTAAATAGTAAAATGGCTAAAAAGAGATTAGCTTTTTTCATGGTTATGTTTGGGTTTAGCTTTTTACGGCTATATGTTAATGAATAAGTAGGTTAATCTTATTTAAACAAATTTAAACGCTGTTCTTATGTATAGAAAAATTAACGGTTGACTCTCCTTATTATTCGTTCTTATACAGCATTTTCGTTTAATTGATGATTTTATCGGTTAAATGAAATGTGTGCTATAATGGGCTTAAAAAGAGCGTTTTATGTTAGTATTCTAATGGGGGAAAGAAAAATAAGCACCTCATCTTTTTTAGGATGAGGTGCTGTAAATAATGTATTTTAATATTAGTTGGTACCTAGGTAAATGTAACCGTTGAACGGTTCTAGAATAGTACCTGTTTCAATATCGGTTGCTGTAATTATATAGTAATAAGTACCTGTTGGTAACATACCAGATTGACCGAATGAACCATTAGGAGACTCACCGCCCCAATCATTTTGGTAGTCTTTGACCTCTGCAACTTTTGTACCCCAACGGTTAAAAATGATGACATCAAAACTAAAGGCACAGTACTCAACACCCGTAATTTCAAAATAATCATTAACTCCGTCGCCATTTGCGGTAACCGCTTTAGAGATGATAATATCACCTCTACCACATGGTACACATTCAGTATCTACAATTACTGTAAAGTCAACATAGTATTTACAAGTACCCTCTGTGGAGCTATAGGCAATTTTATATTCACCTGGCTCATGGTTCATAGGATCAAAAATGTTTTCCTCAAGAACAACATCACCTTCAAGTATCATAAACGTACCGTTACGATCAAAATCTGCAGGTAGGTAATTCAATAGGTCAATTGGCTCTTCTTCTATGCAAATATTAATTGTAATTTCCTGTAATTGAGGTTGTAATACGAAAATTATTTGCTCAAATAAAGCAGTGTTGCCACAAGAATCCGTTACGTTCCAAGTCCTTATGATCATATAATCGTCAGAGTCATCAGCTTGTTGCGTTTCTTCATTGAAAACAACTTCAAAATTACCGCAACCACCTGTAAAGGTCATTTCTGGTGCTTCTGGAATTTCGTCGCCACAGATAATAGTAATTTCTTCTTCATAAGGCTGGCTCATTATAGGACCAGTTGGCTCAATAGTAATTACTTGGGTATGTTCTGTTGAATTACCGGCACAATCGGTAGCGGTCCAAGTTCTAGTTACGGTATAACCAACTGCACAGTTTTCATCATTGGTAATAGTTTCTTCAAAAACCACTTCAATGTTAGGGTCACAAGAATCTGTAGCTGTCAATATAGATGCATCTGGTACCATATTACATTCTACGGTCATATCTGACGGTAGCGCTTCATTGAAAGTTGGGGCTACTGTATCTTCAATAGTAATTACTTGTGTATGTGTACGAACATTACCCACGCAATCAGTAATAGTCCATGTTCTGGTAATGGTATATTCCGTTGCACACTCATCATCTTGACCTTCCACTAATTCATCATAATCCACGGTAATGGCACATGTACTATCAGAAGTTATTACAAATGCATCTGGGATCGTATCACAAGCTTCAATGGTCTCATCAGTTGGCCAGCCTTCATTACCATCATTATCTATGATGGTCACCGTAGCAATATTATCTGATAATATACCAACTATTGGGCTAGATATATTTTCAAGAATGACATTGAAAGTTTCTGGGTCTTCAATAATAATATCGTCAATAATAGGAATTACTATAGCTTGAGTATTATCGTTTGTGCCACCGAATGTCAATGTTTGTGTATTACGAGGTACACCTGTGTAATCGTTGGCATCCACTGCTGAACCATCTACCGTATAGAACTCAACAGTAAATTCATCTTGAACATCAGCATTAAGTACAACATTTAAGGTTACGGTACCGGCACCTTCGTTCACCTCAACCGAAGTAGTATCAAATTGCACTCCGTATAAAGAAGGATCGGCATCGTTATCAATAATATTTACCGTGGCCGTTTCATTGGCAAGAATACCTACGATA
>NZ_DERI01000029.1:28437-28732 GCF_002362375.1 Maribacter sp. UBA3344
AGGAATTACAATAGTCTGAGTATTATCGTTTGTGCCACCGAATGTCAATGTCTGGGTATCTTGAGGAACACCTGTGTAATCGCTACCTTCTATGGTAGTCCCATCAACGGTATAATATTCAACCGTGAACTCGTCTTGAACATCTGCATTTAGTATGACATCAAGAGATACGGTACCTGCATCCTCGTTCACATCAATAGAAGTGATATCGAATTGTACTCCGTATAAAGAAGGATCGGCATCGTTATCAATAATATTTACCGTAGCCGTATCATTGGCAAGAATACCTACGATA
>NZ_DERI01000029.1:29137-115070 GCF_002362375.1 Maribacter sp. UBA3344
AGGAATTACAATAGTCTGAGTATTTGAATTTGTTCCACCAAATGTCAAGGTCTGGGTATCTTGAGGAACACTTGTATAATCGCTACCTTCTATGGTAGTCCCATCAACGGTATAATACTCTACCGTGAACTCGTCTTGAACATCTGCATTTAGTATGACATCAAGAGATACGGTACCTGCATCCTCGTTCACGTCAATAGAAGTGATATCGAATTGTACTCCATATAAGGAAGGATCGGCATCGTTATCAATAATGTTTACCGTAGCCGTATCATTGGCAAGAATACCTACGATAGGCGAAGAAATATCTTCAAGGATTACCTGGAAGTTCTCCGTAAACTCGATTAAGGTATCATCTATAATAGGAATAACAATAGTCTGAGTATTTGAATTTGTTCCACCAAATGTCAATGTCTGGGTATCTTGAGGAACACCTGTATAATCGCTACCTTCTATGGTAGTCCCATCAACGGTATAATACTCAACCGTGAATTCGTCTTGAACATCGGCATTTAATACAACGTCAAGAGATACGGTACCGGCGCCTTCGTTTACATCAATTGAAGTAACATCAAATTGTACTCCGTATAAAGAAGGATCGGCATCGTTATCAGTGATATTGATAGTACCTTGATTATCATTAATAGCGATCAAAGTAGTCGATAGATCAGAAAGGTCGACAAATAAACTTTCAGTAAATTCAATTAGCGTGTCGTCAATAATACTTACGGTTATAGGGTGAACTTCACCATCTGTACCGGTAAAAGTCAACTGACCAGCATTGGCGGTATAATCTCCAGGTTCAACTGCTGAATCATTATTAGTTGTGTAATCTAAAGTAAATCCGTCTTGAACGTTACCTGTCAATAAAACATTGATCGTTGCAGTACCTGCAGCTTCATCAACCGTAATATTGTCATTCTCAAATGAGATACCTGTAACACCTGGTATATTATCGTTATCGGTGATATTGATATTACCTTGGTGATCATTTATAGCAATTAGTGTAGTAGAAAGGTTAGACAAGTCAATAAACAATCTTTCAGTTGCTTCAATTAAATTATCATCAATGATACTTACGGTAATTGGCTGTGTTTCTCCATCTGTACCGGCAAAGGTCAACTGACCGGCAATAGCAGTATAATCTCCAGGTTCAACCGCTGAATCATTGTTGGTAGTATAGTCTAAAGTAAATCCGCCTTGTACATTACCCGTCAATAATACATTGATCGTAGCAGTACCTGCAGCTTCATCTACCGTAATGTCATCATTTTCAAATGAGATACCTGTAACGCCAGGTATATTGTCATTATCTGTGATATTGATATTACCTTGATTGTCGTTTATACCGATCAACGTAGTAGAAAGGTTAGACAAATTGACTAATAACGTTTCAGTAGCTTCAATGAAATTATCATCAATAATAGTAACCGTTATAGGTTGTAATTCGCCATCTGTACCAACGAAAGTAAGTTGACCGGAATTACTAGTATAATCACCAGGTTCAATTGCGGAACCATCGGCAGTGGCATAGTCAATAGTAAATCCGCCAGGTACATTTCCTGTCAATTGAACATTGATCGTTGCGGTACCAGCAGCTTCGTCTACGGTAATATTGTCGTTTTCAAAATCGATACCAGTGGTGCCAGGTATATTATCATTGTCTGTAATACTGATATTTCCTTGATTGTCATTGATAGTAATAAGTGTCGTAGATAGATTAGAAAGGTCAACCAACAATCTTTCAGTTGCTTCAATTAAATTATCATCTATGATACTTACGGTAATTGACTGTGTTTCGCCATCTGTACCAACAAACGTTAATTGACCGGCAGTTGAGGTGTAATCACCAGGAGCTTCCGAGGTATCGTCATTAGTGGTATAATCTACCGTAAATCCGCCTTGAACATTACCTGTTAACAATACATTTATAGTTGCGGTGCCAGCAGCTTCATCAACTATAATATTATCATTTTCAAATGAGATTCCGGTGCCGGGCACATGGTCATTATCTGTAATGTTAATATTACCTTGATTGTCATTGATTGCAATCAATGTGGTAGATAAGTTTGACAGATCTACAAATAACCTTTCCGTAGCTTCAATGATGTTATCATCTATAATGCTTACCGTTAGAGGATGGAATTCACCATCTGTACCTACAAAAGTTAATTGTCCTGCATTGGTAGTATAGTCACCTGGTTGTACTGCAGAATCATTGTTCGTAGTATAATCTAGGGTGAAACCACCTTGAACATTACCAGTAAGCAATACATTGATCGTTGCAGTGCCGGCAGCTTCATCAACTGTGATATCGTCATTTTGGAAAGAGATACCCGTAGTTCCCGGTATATTATCATTATCCGTGATATTGATGTTACCTTGATTGTCATTAATAACAATAAGGGATGTCGATAAATTTGAAAGGTCAACAAATAGTCTCTCGGTAGCCTCTATGATATTGTCATCGATTATGGTCACCGTAACTGGCTGAATTTCTCCATCTGTACCGGTGAAAGTCAATTGACCGCTTATAGGAGTATAATCTCCTGGTTGTATAGCCGTATCGTTGTTGGTTGTATAATCTACCGTAAATCCGCCAGGAACATTACCTGTTAATTGCACATTTATAGTTGCCGTACCTGCGGCTTCATCAACGGTAATATCATCATTTTCAAATGCGATACCCGTAGTACCCGGTATATTATCGTTGTCGGTAATATTAATGTTTGCTTGATTGTCATTGATGGCAATCAAATTAGTAGATAGGTTAGATAGGTTAACAAATAATCTTTCTAACGTCTCAATGGCACTATCATCAATAATTGTAACGGTAATTGGCTGTAGCTCACCGTCAGTACCTAGAAAGGTCAATTGACCTGAACTTGTAGTATAATCATCTGGTTGAACAGCAGAGTCGTCACTGGTGGTATAATCCAATGTAAAACCACCTTGTACGTTACCGGTTAAGAGTACATTTACGGTAACCGTACCAACAGCTTCATCTACGGTAATATCATCATTTTGAAAAGAGATACCCGTGGTTCCAGGAATGTTGTCATTATCGGTAATATTGATATTCCCCTGGTTGTCATTGATAGCAATTAAGGTTGTAGATAGGTTAGATAGGTCTACGAACAGTCTTTCAGTAGCTTCAATGATGTTGTCATCTATGATGTTGACCGTTACAGGGTGAATTTCTCCGTTGGTGCCGGTAAAAGTTAATTGACCAGAAGTTGAGGTATAATCACCAGGTTCAATGGCAGAATCATTGTTGGTGGTATAGTCTACCGTAAAGCCGCCTTGAACATTACCTGTCAATAGAACGTTTATAGTGGCTGTACCAGCATCTTCATCTACGGTAATATCGTCATTTTCAAATGAAATACCGGTAGTTCCAGGTATGTTGTCATTATCGGTAATATTTATATTCCCTTGACTGTCATTAATGGCAATTAAGGTTGTAGATAAGTTAGATAAGTCTACAAACAATCTTTCTGTAGTCTCAATAATATTGTCGTCAATAATAGCAACTGTAATTGGTTGTAGTTCACCGTTAGTACCGGCAAAGGTCAATTGACCTGAACTTGTAGTATAATCCCCTGGTTGAAAGGCAGAGTCATCATTAGTAGTATAATCTATAGTAAAACCGCCTTGAACATTACCTGTTAACAGTACATTTATTGTAGCTGTACCATCAGCTTCATTAACAGTGATATCATCATTTTGGAATGAAATACCTGTACCGGCGCCACCATCATTATCGGTAATATTGATAACTCCCTGGTTGTCATTTATTGCAATTAATGAAGTTGAAAGGTTTGAAAGGTCTATAAATAAACTTTCAGTTACCTCTATAAGCGAGTCATCATTAATGGTAACGGTTATGGACTGGGTTTCACCATCTGTACCGGTAAAGGTCAATTGCCCCGAGTTAGTAATATAATCACCAGGTTGGGTGGCCGTATTATCATTGGTTGTAAAGTCTAAGGTAAATCCTCCTTGAACATTACCTGTTAATAGAACATTAATGGTGGCAGTACCTGCAGCTTCATCTACGGTAATATTGTCATTTTCAAAGGAAATACCCGTAGTGCCCGGTATATTATCGTTGTCGTTAATGGTACCAATAGCAGAATTAGTTGGCTGTTGATCTAAGAACCCAACATTAATATTAGATTGAATATTGGATAATGTTATAGTGAAATCTTCCGACGGTTCAATAATGCTATCGTCTATGATCGGTACGTCTATATTAACTGAATTTGTAGTACTGTTGAATGAAATTGTACCCGTAGAAGACGTATAATCACCTGGTTCAATAGCAGTATCGTTACCTGTTGCATAATCAACGGTAACTGTTTCTCCAGGAGTAATACTACCTGTAAAAGTAGCTGTGAATCTCGCAAAAGTGTTAGTGCCTTCGGTGACGATTACATTGTTATTGGCGAAAGAAATACCGGTGCTACCAGGAATATTGTCATTATCGGTAATTTGAATAGTACCTTCACCATCATTTATGGTTGGGGTATTGGTTCCATTGGTAAGTTGCACTAAGAACTGCTCGGTAGTTTCAATAATAGTATCATCATTAACGGTAATGGTTACCTGTTTAATTTCGTTGTTGGTGCCATTAAATGAAATGGTATTGGATGCTGATACATAATCACCAGATTCAACCGCGGTATCATCTGCGGTGGTATAGGTTACCGTGAATCCGCCAGATACAGAACCGGTATGTGTAATTTCAAGAACAGCGGTACCTGCATCTTCATTTATAACAACATCATTAATGCTCAACCCAATTGGGTTTCCATTTTCACTAACATATATATACTGTGTATGGCTTGTTGAATTACCCGCACAATCATTGGTGGTCCAGGTTCTAATAATAGTGTAAGACGTACTTGTATTGTCACCGTCATAAGTTTCGTTGAATGTCACTGTAGAGTTAGAGTCACAATTGTCATTGGCAGAAAGTATCGGTGCCGTAGGTATATTGTCATGAGCGGCATAAGAATCTTGTGGTAAAGTTTCATTAAATGTAGGCGCCTCATTATCTTCAATAGTGATAACCTGGGTAAAAGTATCACTTACTCGACCACAAGCATCTGTAAATGTCCATGTATTAGTATACGTACCTTCAGTAGGGCAAGCTCCAGATTGTACAAAACTACCTGCTGTTTTATTCAAAGTAAAATCACAAGAAGCCGTTGCAGGTACCAAAGAATTAGCATTGTTAAGTGCTGCAATATTATCACAGGCAATAGTTCTGTCCAATGCATTAGGAGCCGTTGACCAATTTACCTGTGGGGGTTGTTGTACATCTATGATTGTAGGGGTATGTGTACCTATACCACAAGAATTTGTTGAAGATGAACTGTTAGTGGTAATAGGGTCACCACTAATAACTCCACTATATGTAGCCGTTGCCTGTAATTCAAAACTAGCAACACAGGCAGTTTCCAAAAAGTAACATGCTTCTATAATTTCAATATCGAAATCAATATCATAATTATCACCCATATTGGTAGTGCCATTTTGAGCCGTAAAGGTCAATGTTTTAGTAGACGGGTCATAAGAATGGGTAATTCCTGGAGGTAAAGTTCCTACCCCGGAGAAATCTGCTTCAACAGGAAGAACCGTGGTAATAACAAGATCTTGAATATCGTCATTGCCAACATTGGCAACGTTTAAAGTTAATGGTACAACATCACCAGCATTAAAAGGACCACTGGTTTTTGTATTTAAACTTAAGGCCCCTAGACTTGGTTTGTAAACATCTACACTTAATCCCATTAAATATAGACCGTAAGACTCTTGATCTGTAGTAATTTTAAATCGGGCAAAGGTTTGATCGTTATCAATATATCTATTGGCCGTATTGTCTAAAGGAAATACGGTAGCATCAAAACCTAAGGTATTTGTACTAGCAGCATTTCTGTCCTCGTAATTCAGACCGTCAATGGTAATACGACTGTTAAAGAAGTTGTCTTCATCTCTTAACGTAGTCGATAATTTTGACCAGTTATTAGAAGTATCAAATATTAATAATTGGTCACCTGAAAGATCACGGTCACCTTCTAACGCACCTAACATTACATTGGCATTGATATTACCGTTAGGTATGGTTTCAAAGCCGCTAAAGTTAAATTCTGTTTCACCCGCACCATTAGATGCAAAGGTGTGTACATAACCATCATAAAGGGTAATGTTTTTAGGGTCTAATGATACGTTTTCATAAACGAATACAATTTGCCATCCACCAGAGGTTCCGGTCACATTTGCAATACCGTGAGAACGTAAATCCATTTCAGTAGCCTTTACGTTTCCTACTTGATAGGTTCCAAAAGGGGTAGAAAGAGCATTGATGTCATCGGTAATATCCTTTATACATACATATGGGTCGTTTTGAAAATGATTATCACGACCTCTATAAATTACCTCATCTGCAGAAACCGTTGTATATGAAGATTGGCCTGGTAGCATTAATTTAACCTGGTTGTAATTCCAAGAAGGTTCTGTAGCACCACCACCAGTAGTACCATCGTATTCTTTATCTGCTGCAGCCCAATATAGATAAGCCTTTTTAATATTTAAACAGCTCAAAGAAGGCTCTGGGTTTGCTAAGTTCGCATTGGTAGAGTTGAACGTTGTTGGGTCTGAGTCTATATCTACAAAAACGTTGTTGTTGAAATCATGGTTACCATCTTCTCCATTGTAATTTCCTGTTGCATTTCTTGAAAGTACATTGTTTGCGATCATGGTAAAGTCTCCGTTGATACTTCCGGAATAGCGAATTTCAAAATCTTTTTTAAGGTTGGTGTCGTTTACAAATATGTTAACAACAGCTTCATCTTCAGATCCGTTAGAATCTACTATTTTATATCTAAAAGAATCGTTTCCGTTAAAAGATGGACTAGGTTGGTATTCAAAATAATCATCTGTAGCGTCACCAGGTGTACCATTGTCCCTAAGCGTTACCGTACCATTAATAGGGTTGTTTACCACTTGTAGAGGGTTTACGGCTGCAGGTCCGTCAAACCCATAATCATCATTATCTAGCACCGTAATATTTGCGGAAGCTTGGTTTTGGAATACAACAAAAGAATCATCTACTGCACTTGGTAAATGATTAATATCCCTAATAGTACCAATAGCTGTAGGGTTAGAAGCTGTAATTAAATTTGGGGAAATTGAGGTTATTGTCAATCTCAAGGTCTCATCACCTTCAATTATAGCATCTTGGATAATATCCACAGGAACTTGTAGTACTTCATCTGAAGTACCGGTAAAGTTAAGGGTACCTGTTGCCGAAGCGGTATAGTCACTACCATATGTGGTGGTATTGTCCGTAATTTCATAGGATGCTGTAAAACCTCCATTTATTGGTTTTCCGGTATACGTAACTTCAAAATTGGCGGTTACATTGAATTCGTCTACAGAAAAACCTGTAGCAGCCACTGTACCCGTATCATCATTGGTTATCGTACCAATTGCATCCGCATTGGATATACTGATTTTAGATGAAGATGGATTAGAAATCGTAATTCTCAAATCTTCATTGTTTTCAATGAAATCATCACCAACAACATTGATTTGAACTGAACGTACTTCGTTATTTACACCGGTAAAAGTTAAGGTTCCAGTTGTTTGTGGATCTGTGGTTAAAGTATAGTCAACACCAGAAGTTGTGCTAATATCGGTAATAGAATATGCCAGGGTAAACCCACCGTTTAATCTGTCTCCGGTATACGTAACATCAAAATTGATACCGTTGGTCTGTTCAACGATACTAAAACCAGCTACAGCAACAGAACCTCCGTCGTCATCAAGTATAATTCCTCTAGCTTGGTTGTTTAATAAGTTGATACCAACATTTGAACGTATGGCAACAAGATCAACAAAGAAATCCTCTTCGTTCTCAATGGTGTCATCGCTAATTATGGGCACAACTATATTTTGTGTTTTTGTTGTACTGGTAAATGTTAAGGTTTGTATGGTAGCGTGAGGAGTAAAATCTGTGGCATTTGCCGCACTACCGTTAGTTACAAAATAATCTACTTCAATAGTTTCGCCAGTGTCCACATCACCAATGAATTCAACGACGAATGTGGCATTTACATTATCACCAGTATCACCTTCTGTAACGGTAACCGTTAAATTCTGAAAATCAATTCCTTTAGTAGCGGTGTTATCGTTATCGGTAATAGCGCCCGTACCTGTTGGATCTACGATGTTAATTAAAGTAGTGGACAGATTAGAAAGTTGAATGTTCAAATCTTCCGTAGCTTCTATGAATGCATCTTCCAGTATGGTAACTTCAATTGACTGTTGATCGTTATTAGATGTGCCGGCTGGGAAAGTTAACTGTCCTGAAGCAAGTGTTGTGGTATAGTCTTTTCCGTCTGAAGCAGTACCGTCCGTAATATTGTATTCTACGGTAAAGGAATCTTGTACGGTATTTCCGTTATAAGTGATGATGAAGTTAGTACTTCCTGCGGATTCGTTAACCGAAAAGTCAGATGCACTTAAACCTGTGGTTGCCGTTTTTAAATCATTATCGGTAATAGTACCAATAGCATTTGCATCTACTAAATTAATAAGGCTAGTAGATAAATTCGTTAATTGAAAATTGATGGTTTCATCAGATTCAATGATGGTATCGTCATTAATGTTGATACTCACATTTTGTGAGTCACCATCATTGGTCCCTGCCGGGAATGTCAATTGACCTGTTAATGTAGGGTTTCCACTAAAATCTGTACCAGCTATAGCTGAACCATCCGTTATAGCGTAATCTACAGTAAAAGAATTTTGCAGTTCACTACCATTATAAGTAACCACAAAATTAGCAGTGCCATCATCCTCATCAACATTGATGTCAGCAACCGTTAAACCTGTGGTAGGTGTTTTAGAATCATTATCTATAATGGTACCGATCGCATTTGGGTCCACTAGGTTGATAAGATTGGTAGAAAGATTTGATAGTTCAATATTTAAATTCTCGTCACCTTCAATGATGAGGTCATTAATTATGGTAACATTTACAAGTTGAGTTGCACCGTCCGTAGTGTTGTTTGGAAAAGAAACCTGACCTGTTAATGTAGCGGTATAGTCATCTCCTTCTATTGCAGATCCATTGGTAATAGTATAATCTGCCGTAAAGCCAGTTTTAACGTTACCACCATTATAGGTAACTACAAAGTTTGCCGATGCAGTTGCCTCGTTGAAATCTACGTCTGCAATAGATAGTCCTGTCGTTGGGGTAGTATCATTATCTATGATTGTACCTGTAGCATCTGCCTTGATAATATTCAAAAGACTGTTTGAGATATTTGATATTTGAATACTAAGACTTTCATCACCTTCAATTACGGTATCATCTGTAATTGCTACTAAAAGTGATTGGGTGTTACCATCAGAAGTACCGGCAGGAAAAGTAACCTGACCAGTAAGGTTTACATTATAATCTGAGCCATGAGTTGTACTAATATCTGTAATGGCATAGTCTACGGTAAAGGAATCTTGTACTGTAGGTCCGGTGTAGATCAATATAAAATTAACGGTACCCACATTTTCATCAACGGAAAAATCAGCTATGGAAACACCTTCACCCGCAGCAGGGGCATTTATATTAGTAATGGTTCCCAACGCAGTATCGGTAATATCGCCTACATTGGTTGAGCCATTGGTCATGCCCAAGGTAAAAGTTTCATCACTTTCAATGATATTATCATCTATGGCCGGAATAAGGATATTTGTATTCAATGTATTACTAGGTACTGAAAAACCTGACAGGGCAGTATAGTCCGATGCTATTGTAGTAATATCTGTATACGTAAGGTCAAACGTCACTACTTCATTTACCGCATGAGATAAGCTAACGGAGAAATCCAGATCATTACCTTCTGCAACACTCGCGTCTGCAATGGTAACAACAGGTCTTATAAAAAGGTCTGCGGCATTAGAGTAGGTATAAGGAGTACATAGATTTTCACTATCATACGCGCTAAATCTATATTGATTTCCACTTTCAGAGCTTGTGATATTTGTCAAGGTCAATGTGGTAGTCGTGGAACCTGAATAAATACCGCTATCCGAAATAGGGTTCCAAGTGGTACCATTGTCCGTACTAACTTCCCATTGATAGGTAAGTCCGGTTCCGTTAACACCTGTTGTATAGGTAATAGTGTCGCCAAGGTTGGCAACTCTATCGTTTGGCTGTAATGTTATACTAACGGTTTGGAACGCTGTGGTAACCTTACTATCCGTACCTGTATAGCCACCTTGTGCTAAAACACGCCCTGTAGAAGGGTCTACTGTACCGTTGCTTACGGTTAGAGGACCGTTACCTAAATAACCATCGCCGTCAGGATCTGTATGTCCAGCCTCTACAGCATCGGGGCAACCGTCATTGTCAGAATCATTATCTAAGCTGTCAATAATGGAGTCGCCATCGGCATCACCGTTACCTTCGTTAATATCCGTAATACCGTCATTATCATCATCTTCATCCACTAAGTCATTTACGCCATCAAAATCAGTATCCAAGTCATCATCTGTAATTGTAATTTCACCTTCACCGGTTACAAAAACTATGTTTTGGGGAACATAGTTGGTCATGGTGTTGGCATCCGGGGAATAAGAAGGTATTACCGTGAAATATTCTGTGGATTCAATTACGGTATCATCGTTAATTTTAAAATTTCTATTAAAACTTTGATTATTAGACCCATTAAAATTAAGAAAGCCGATAGTTTCATCATAATCAGAAGGTTGTGTTGCCGTATTATCTGATGTAGCATAGTCAATTCTGAAATTATCTTGAACTTCGCCATTTAATGTAAAACTAATTCTGGCATTACCGACAGATTCTAATTCTGTAGTATTACTTAAATTTATGGTAGCGGTATCATTATCATGAATGCGAAGTGCAGAGCGTTCTGTATTTATGCTAACCCTTGAAGGACTAGAGCCATATTTGGTAGTCTCCGCTGCATTTCTAGATTTTACACCGTTGAACTCTTCAGAAGGTTCTACTATAGCGTTGTCTATGGTTGGTATGGGTATAATTATTTCAGAACCTGAAATAGAACCTGCAGGAAAAGTAGCCGTAGTGGTAAATGCGTTGAAATCACTACCATCACTGGCAAGACTCGTTGAACTTGGATTAGCCTCAACAGAAAAATCAACTGTATAAGCATCTTCAATACCTACGTATTGTTGACCGCTGGTATTAGTGCCATTTGATAATCGAAGAACATACTGTATTTCTCCGCCTTCCGTGATGTCATAGTTTCCACCAGTTATATAAGCAACATCAGTGTCTATTATTGTACCGGTACCCGTATCATCGGAAAAAGAATATGAGCCAGAGGGATCACTTAGCGTAAGTGTAAATTCTTGTTGGGTTGTTTCTACCCAATCATCGTTTAAAGCGGCAACGGTAAAAGTTGAGGTGGTACCAAAAAAACCTAGGGTTACTGAATTTGGACCGGAATAATCTAAAGGTAGTGCAGTATCTGCTACGTCACCATATGTAATATCAAATGTTCGGTTACCTATTATAAAGCTACTGGAAGTAACCGTAAAGGTCATGTTAGACCCCTCATTTGCACTTGCGTCTGAAACCGAAAAAGTTTGTGCCAAGCCATCTATTGATCCTATAAAGAACCACATGACAAATAAAAAAAATGTCGGTTTTATGAAAGTTGATCTTTCCATTATAAATTTTTATTATTTGTTAGAAGAATACCGTGCTTGAACACGTAAAAATTTTTAGCCGTATTTTGAGTGTTGGAGCTGCCGTTGGTCAACGGGATATCCATCGCTAGAAAAGAATTATTGTTTACCTTATAAACAGCATCACTATCTGCCTTTGTATTGGACAGATTGTTGACCCTTGAAAAAGATGTAAAGAGATGTTGTATTCCATATATTGGAAATACAGTTTTTTCAAAACAGCATTTGGGGGAGATGATGTTAGAAGTGTAAATAGACTTCATATTAATGGTTAAGTTTAATTCTTTATAGTTTACTTAACCAACATCAAAATAGATTACGAAGAATCGCAATCAATTGCTAAATAGAAGGTTAAGTTTTTTTATTAGAACAGATTTGGGATCTAATTCTGTTACAAAATTAGGACCTACCCGTCTAATAACTCAATTTTATAGTTTACCCGATGTTATTCGTCGACGAACCTACATTGACAAATTAACGGTGGTAGTTTTGGGATATTTAATTGTTGTTGTGAAGCAAGGTGATTTTGTGGTAAATAATATGTAGTCCTTTTCTTATTTTTTTTAAAAATATAAATTGCAAATTTTCTATTTGAATTTGTAGTTGTTTGATAATTAGTATTTTAGATTGAATTTTATTTAATAATCATCGTTGTGTTTTATGTAAGAATTGACTTGAATTACGATTTGAAATTGTTGTAGAGTGTTAAAATTGTTGTTAAAGATTTTATGATTATGTGATTGTGCATTTGGTCGATGAAATCAATGGGTTCAACCGATTGGAGTTAAAGTAGGGCAAGAATTTAGATGGGTAATTTTGGTGATTTAGGAAGATTTTCAAAAAACTTCTTAAATGCAAAAACACCTTTTCAAAAATGTTAAAAAGGTGTTTTTATTTATATAGGCGCTCTCGCGGAAAGTTAAATTTAACTACACAACAAAAATATAATTTGGCTTAGATAATAAGGTTGAATTCATATTATCTAATTATTAAAGTGCGTCTAAATTTTTCATTAAATCATTTGCTTTTAATTGTATGTCAGCTAAAATACTACCGTCCATTTTATCTAAAAGTGACAGCATCATTTTCATACGTTGGTTGTTTTTAAAATGCGCTTTCTTATCTGCTAAAAAATTCCAGTACAGCGAGTTAAATGGGCAGGCTTTGTCTCCTAATTTTTTTGTGTGGTTATAAGAGCATTTTGAGCAATAATTACTCATTTTATTAATATAATTGGCACTGCTAACGTACGGTTTAGTTGCTACTATACCACCATCTGCAAATTGGCTCATTCCTCTGGTATTTGTAATTTCAACCCATTCTATGGCATCTATATAAACACCTAAATACCATTGGTCTACCTCGTCTGGATCTATTTGCGTAAGTAGTGCAAAGTTTCCAATAATCATTAAACGTTGTATGTGGTGGGCATATGAGTGGTCTAAACTTTGACCAATGGCATGTTTTAAACAGTTCATGTTCGTTTTACCTGTCCAAAAGAAATGGGGTAGTTTGTTTTTATTTTCTAGCACATTTAAGCCCTTATATCGTGGCATTTCTTTCCAATAAATACCTCTCATATATTCTCGCCACCCTAAAATTTGGCGAACAAAACCTTCAACTTGAGAAATATGAATTACGTCCTTATTTTTATGATAATGAGCTTTGACCCGGGTAATTACCTCTTTAGGCGAAAGTATTTTGCTGTTCATTGCAAATGACAATCTAGAATGAAATAAAAACTTTTGGTCTTCATGCATGGCATCTTGGTAATCACCAAAATGTGGTAAGAGCTGGTCACAGAAATAAGTCAAGGTACTTAGGGCATCTACTTTGGTTACTGACCACGTAAATGCCGTGGGGTCAACATTACCAAAGGTCTTAACCTTAGCTTTGGAAAGCTCTTCTATAATTTCTTCAACGTTCCTTTTAAAAACTTTCTCATGGGGAATACTTGGTTGACCTTTCCATTTATTTCTGTTGCTTTGATCATAATTCCATTTTCCACCTTCAGGTTGATCGTTATTTATTAGGATATCGTGCTTTTTGCGCATCATACGATAAAAGCTTTCCATGATCATTTGTTTTTTTCCTTTGAAGAAATCCCTTAATTCAAATCGTGTCGTATAAAAATGTTCGGTATCGGCGTAAGAGGTAGCTATAGATAATGATTTACATATATTATTTAATTGTTCATCAAGTCTGTACTCATCAGGTAACTGATATTCAAATTTTTTGGCGTTTGATTCTTTGATGGTTTTAGTGATAATTTCCTCTAGTTGTTGAGGATTATTTGCATCAGTAAGTGAGAAATATATAAATTGATGACCTTTAGCGCTCAGTTCCTCTTTGAAATTTCGCATAGCTAAAAAAAACGCTATTACCTTTTGTATGTGATGTTTAACATAGTCGGTCTCTTGGCGCATTTCTGCCATAAGATATATGACATTATCATTTACTTCATTGAACCAAGAGTGATTTTGGTTTAACTGGTCACCAAGAATTAACCGTACAGTTTTCATTTCGTCTAATTTTAATTTTTAAAACAATGTTTCTTGCAGCCACAAACGTTGGTAACTACCGGCACTATCATAGCGATCAGCCTGACTTTTACTATTGAACTTTCTATCTCTGGGGTCATTACCAACGCCGCTATTGTACATCCAATTTCCATAGTTACTATGCACATCGTAATCTATGAGCATACGCTCAAAATATGCGGCGCCAATTCGCCAGTCTTGCTCCAATTCCTTAGACCAAAAACTGGCTACATTTTGTCTACCTCTATTGCTCATCCATCCGGTTGCCAATAATTCTTTCATATTTGCATTAATAAAAGGTTCTTTGGTAGTACCATTTATCCATTTTTCTAGTGCTACTGATGTTCTTTTCCATTCGTAAGGCTTTTGAAGTATACCTGTTAGTCCAAAGATTTTATCACCATGTTTTAAGGAGATATACTTAAAATAATCTCGCCAAATAAGTTCAAAGATTAACCAGTAGGTACTTTGGTTCTTTACAATTTCTTTTTCAAATTTTCTAACTTCCCAGTAGATGGTTCTGGGGGATATACTACCATTAGCTAACCAGGCAGAGAGTTTTGAACTATAATTTTCACCAATTAATCCGTTTCTGGTTTTTTTATAGACAGTTAGCTTTTGAGAATCCCAAAAATATTGTTCGATGCGTTTTTGTGCTTCATGTTCACCACCTTGAAATGGGAAGGCCGTATGCGTGTGTTGGGTGAAGTCATTAAAACCCAATTGATTTAAAGTAGGTATTTCTGTTTTAGTGCAGACCAAATTATTCTTAGACATTGCCTTAATAGGCATTTGAGGAGCTCTTACCTTGCAATGGATTTCGCAATCTTTTCTGAAGTTGGTGAATATGTCTGGTATTGATTTGAAACTTGTATAGGGAATATCATCTGGATGAAATAAAAATTGGTCGTACACTTCTTTGAATTGAATAGAAGGCGATATTTTATTCTTCACATTTTCAAGTACAAGCTGCTCATCTCTTGTCCATTCTTTTTGAAGAAATATGGTATCGATATTATGTTGTTCAATTAATTTAGGCAAGAAATCTTTAGATTGGCCCACATAAATGAAAAGGGCAATGTTAAGTTTTTCGAGCGCTGCTTTTAATTGGGTTATGGTTTCAAGTAAGAACTTGGTCCGGTACTTGCCCGTTCGTTTAAATCCGTAATTATCATAATCAAAAAAAATAGTTTCAAAACAATAGAAGGCAATAACTTTCTGTCCCTTCACGGCATCGTTCAAGGAGGAATTATCACCTATTCTTAGGTCATTTCTAAACCAGATTAAATTATTCATATTCTATTGTTTAAGTAGTTTACACTTTTTACTACAGTATTTTACATGGTCCCAATCTCTTTTCCATTTTTTACGCCATGAAAATGGCTTCTTACAGGTAATACATATTTTAGAAGGCAGCCGTATTCTTTTATGTGCCATTACAGTAATTTTTGTAAAGGCTTGTCCGGTTCGGCATAAGAAAACCTAGTTAAAAGTTTAGGTAGCGCATATGCATTTAAACCATTAGTCACTACAGCGTTATGTTTGTCTAATTGTAACCAGCCATCTTCATGTAAAATTTCATTAGGCAAATAAATATGTTCAATGGCACCTATGATCATCACACAGCCATTTTCTTCTATTCTATATTCATTAACATAACTACACCCCAGTTTTATAGCACTTTCATCTACATAGGGAGCGTGAAATTGGTCTAGGTAACTTTCGGTTAAATTTGTTTTTGAAAATTCTGAAATATGCTCTTTGTAGCTTGCTGCGGTTTGGTGAGCGCCTTCAATTATTTCATTGTTTACTTGGTTTACAGTAAAAAAGCCAGTCTCTTTAAAGTTTTTATAAGTATCTCTTGCAACTGTTAACGGACGTAAAATGAAACCTAGCATTGGCGGAGAACTGCCAATATGCACCACCGAGTTGAAAATGGCTAAATTACTAATACCCGATACTGATTTTGTCCCTAAAAGATTGGCAGATTTATAACCGGTACAACTATTGATCAAATGTGCCCTATATCTACTGGGCATTTCATGAATATCGTTTGAGGTAAAATGTTTCAAGATAAATTTATTTTGTTTAACAAAAATATTAAAAAATTAAACAAAAAATAACCTTATCAGATAAATGATTTGTTCAGTTTGTTGCGATAAAGCTTAAATTTTGGGCAATATTTCATATTTTTAACATTCACTTAATGTAGGCTTAAAGCCCAATACATGACCCAAGAAAAAAAGAATATTGCCATAATCGGCTCTGGATTAGTAGGATCTTTACTAGCTATTTACTTAAAGAGATACGGACATAAAATAACGGTGTTTGATAGAAGACCGGATATTAGAAATATTGAGTTTTCTGGTCGATCCATTAACCTGGCTATGAGCAATAGGGGATGGAATGCTTTAAAAACTGTTGGAATAGAAGAGGAGATAAAAAAAATAGCCATTCCTTTAGACAAACGGGCCATGCACGTTATTGGTAAAGAACAGTATTTTCAAAAATATGGTAAGGATGGTGAGGCAATTTGGTCCATATCAAGAGGGGTCCTGAACAAACGAATGATAGATTTAGCCGAAAATAATGGAGTAGACTTTCGTTTTGAAGAAAAGGTATGGGATATTGATCTGCCAAGGGCGGTTGTTTACACAGGTGAAAGTGAAAGGGGCGAGTGGAAAGAATATCCATTTGATTTGGTATTTGGTTGTGACGGGGCATTTTCTAGGGTGAGACATAAAATGCAACGACGTAGTAGGTTTGACTATTCGCAAGATTTTATTGATGTTGGATATAAAGAATTGACCATACCTGCTAATGCAGACGGTACACATAAACTAGATAAGCATTCTTTTCATATTTGGCCGCGAGGTAAATTCATGTTTATTGCTATGCCCAATTTAGATGGCAGTTTTACATGCACCCTTTTTATGCCATTTGAAGGGGAAGTATCTTTTGAAAGTATACAAACAAAGAAAGATGCTGTAGGCTTTTTCAATTCTTATTTTCCAAATGTAAAGGATGAAATTGAAAACCTTACCGAAGATTTCTTTAAAAACCCTACAAGTGCCATGGTAACTATGAAATGCTATCCTTGGACCTATTGGGACAAAGTAGCGCTGGTAGGAGATTCTGCCCATGCTGTGGTTCCCTTTTATGGTCAGGGTATGAATGCTGGTTTTGAAGATATTTATGTCTTAAATCAGCTTATTCAGGAATTTGGAGATGATTGGGAGTGTATTTTTACTACCTATCAAGAAAAACGCAAGCCAAATGCCGATGCTATAGCAGAGCTGAGTTATAGAAACTTCATAGAGATGAGCAGTAAAACTGCAGACGCTAATTTTTTACTTCAAAAGAAAATAGAAAAACACTTTTCTACAAAACACCCAGAAAAGTGGATACCTGCATATAGCAGGGTTACTTTTTCCAGTAGACCTTATGCAGAAGCATTAGCGGAAGGTGATGCACAGGAAGAAATAATGAAAGAAGTTATGAAAATATCGAATATTGAAGAAAATTGGGATAGTTTAGAGGTTGAGAACTTAATGTTGAAGCTGTTAGCCGGTTCCTGAGAATTTTATACGAATACCAATAAAAAAAGCCATCTTCTAAAGATGGCTTTTCTTTTTTTTTATACAATGTGCGCTATTATAATTTAGCGAACATTTTTTGCATTTTTTCACTTTCTTCTTCAGCTAAAACTGGGTCAACTAAAATACGACCACTATGCTCATCTGTAATGATTTTTTTTCTTGAAGCAATTTCAACTTGTACCTGTGGTGGAATTGTAAAGAAAGACCCACCAGATGCTCCTCTTTCAATTGGAACAACAGCTAAACCATTTTTAACGTTGTTACGGATACGGGCATATGCCTTAACCAAACGCTCTTCAATTTTATCTTGGAATTTAATAGACTCTTCCAACAACGCTTTTTCTTCTTTTTCCGTTTCAGCAAGAATAGCGTTTAATTCACCTTTCTTATGCTTTAAGTGTGCCTCACGCTCAGATAAACGTTCTTTGGTGTCAGAGATAACAGCTTTCTTTTGCTCTATTTGAGCTTTGAATTCTTTAATGTTCTTTTCAGCTAATTGAATTTCCAATTCTTGGAATTCCAATTCTTTACTAATAGAATTGAACTCTCTACTATTACGAACATTTTTTTGTTGCTCGCCGTATTTTTTAATTAAAGCCTTTGCTTCTTCAATCAGGTTCTTCTTAGCACCAATTTCAAAGTTTATATTCTCTAAATCGGTTTTAAGCTTATCCATTCTCGTTTTTAGGCCAAGGACTTCATCTTCCAAATCTTCTACTTCTAAAGGTAGTTCACCACGAACATTCCTTATTTCATCAACCCTAGAATCAATTAATTGCAGATCATATAATGCTCTTAACTTTGCTTCTACAGACGAATCTTCTTTTTTTGCCATATTAAAAATAATTGATGGGATTTGTTATACTTTCCGATAAATGGATTGCAAAATTAGGAATTTTTTTTGTAAGATAATCAACTAAAAGGTTTTTTGTAAACTGCTCAGTTTCAAAGTGTCCAATATCTGCCAAAATTATTTGATTTTCAGCCTCGTAAAATTGATGATATTTAAGGTCAGCAGTAACAAATACGTCTGCTTTGGCAGCTTTTGCCGCTCCAATGGCAAAAGAACCACTGCCACCTAAAACGGCTACTTTTTTAATGGGTTTGTTCAATAAATTGGAATGTCGCACCAATTTTGCGTTCATTTTGAGCTTAAGGTCATTTAGAAATTGCATTTCTGAAACCTCTTGGTCTAATTCGCCAATCATGCCCATACCAATATGTTGGTTGGTGTTTTCAATAGTTTGTATATCATAAGCTACTTCTTCGTAAGGGTGTGAGGTCAATAGCGCATTAATTATAACGGACTCCCGATCTTTTCCAAACACGCATGTGAGCATCACTTCGTTCTCGGTATGTGTAGTTCCAATTGTACCAATGGTGGGGTTTGCACCTTCATTGGCTTTATAGGTGCCATTTCCTTCAACCGAAAAGCTACAATTGGAATAGTTGCCAATGTTACCGGCACCTACCTTAAAAAGAGCATTTTTCACTTCTTCAATAGCATTTTTGGGTACGTACGTAGTTAATTTTTTTATCGTGTTCTTTTGGGGAAGTAGCACTTTTGTATTCGAAAGACCTAGTACCTCACATATTTTGGCATTGACTCCGTAACGGGCATTATCAAGTGCGGTATGGTTAGAATAAATGGAAATATCATTTTTGATAGCTTTAATGACTACACGTTCCACATAATCTTTACCAGTAATCTTTTTTAAGCCACCGAAAATGATAGGGTGAAAACTAACAATAAAGTTACAATTCTTGGCGATAGCTTCATCAACAACATTCTCTAAGGTGTCTAACGTAACCAATATTCCGCTCACTTCATTTGTTGCATTGCCCACCAATAGGCCAACGTTATCAAAATCCTCGGCATAGGGTAGTGGGGCAAATTCTTCTAATATTCGGGTGATGTCTTTTACAGTCATTTTATGGAAAAATAAGATATTCAAAGATAAATTATTATAATTTCGTTCTAATGCAGCTAATACGAAAACTTCTTTTTCCCATTTCACTCCTATACGGATTAATTGTTTTTTTTAGAAATCGATTATACGACATGGGTGTTTTTTCATCTAAAACGTTTGCTGTAAAAACAATCTGTGTAGGTAATTTAAGCGTTGGCGGTACTGGTAAAACACCTATGATAGAATTACTGGTACGTGAACTAGGTGAAAGTTTTAGAGTTGCTATATTAAGCAGGGGGTATAAGAGAAAAACTAAGGGATTTTTACTTGCCGGTAATCATACCAGTGTAGAGGAGTTAGGTGATGAACCGTTTCAATTAAAAAAGAAATTTCCAAAAGTTGCGGTCGCAGTTGATGCAGATAGAAGAAATGGAATAAACCAATTAATGACAGATATTGATCCCGATGTTATTTTATTGGATGATGCTTTTCAGCACAGAAAGGTAAAACCTGATTTTTCAATATTGTTAACGGCTTATGATAACTTGTATGTCAATGACTGGTATTTGCCTACAGGCGATTTAAGGGATTTTAAAGGAGAGGCAAACCGGGCAGACATTATAGTAATAACCAAATGCCCTTCAGATTTATCCAATTCCGATAAATCAACAATACTTTTACAACTTGCTCCCAAACACTACCAAAAAGTATTTTTTAGTTATTTGGATTATAATAGAGATTTAAAGGGTGTTGAAATGCCACTTGAAAGCTTAAAAACTAAAAACGTGACTTTGGTAACGGGTATAGCCAACCCGACTCCTTTAGAGATGTTTTTGAAATCATCAGGTATTACATTTGAGCATTTGAAATTCAACGATCATCACTTTTTTACCGATGCTGAAATAGAGGATTTAAAAAAGAAGGAAACGATTCTTACTACTGAAAAGGATTACGTAAGGCTAAAGTCAAAAATTCCAAACCTACATTATATTGAAGTGAAACATGAGTTTCTATATGATGGGAAAGAAGCTTTGAGGCAGGAATTACTGCAGTTTATGACAAAGAATTCTTAGGCTTTTTGTCAAAAATATTTTCACCTATTTTTTGGTAGAAAATCTCTGGCTTAAATGGTTTTGTAACAACATCATTACATCCGGCAGCATAAAAACTTTCTAAACTATCATCTAAAGAAATTGCGGTTAAGGCAATAATAGGAGTGTCTTGATTGAACTTTCTAATTTCTATGGTAGCTTCTTCACCACTAATACCTGGCATGTGTATATCCATTAAAATGGCATCATATACATTTTCTTTGGCAAGATCAACCGCTTCATGACCGTTATTGGCAATATCACTGGTCATATCTCTTTTGGTCAACATTTTTTTGGTAATGACCTGGTTGATTTTGTTATCCTCAACAATCAATAAATGAAGACCTTTAAAGTCATAGTCTTTAGGAGCAATTTCAAAAGCAACATCCTCGGCAAGATCATCAATACTCTTCATTTTAATCTCAAAGAAGAATGAGCTTCCTTCTCCTAAATTACTTTCTAGTTCAATTTGACTATTGAAAAGACCCAAAAGACTTTTTACAATGGTTAAGCCAAGTCCCGTTCCGCCATATTCCCTGTTTATTTGAATGGACCCTTGCTCAAAACCTTCAAAAATACTTTTCTGTTTTTCTTTTGATATGCCTATTCCATTATCTTTCACTTCAAAGTAAATGGTGACATCATCTTGATCCTTGTTCAAAAGTTTAGAAATCACCCTAACTTCACCTCCCTTGGTGAATTTAATCGAATTACCGATTAGGTTCATGAAAATCTGCGATAACTTTAATGGGTCACTAAGTAAATGGCTAGGTATTTTAGGGTCATACTCTAAAATAAGGTTGGTATTGTTAGATTTGGCACTTTGTCCTAGTGAATTAATTACTTCGTTAATTACCTTTTTTAGATTGAACTCCATATTCAAGGGTTCAAGCTTATTGGCGTCAATTTTATTGATATGTAAAATATCATTGATGAAATTAAGTAAGTAATCACCCGAAAATTTTAAAGCTTTTAAATGTTCTTTTTGGTGCTCTTCAGGGTTTTCTTCAAGTAATAAATGGGTGAGACCAGTAACAGCATAAAGTGGAGTTCTTAATTCATGACTTACTGTTGAGAGAAAGTTGGTCTTAGCTTCCATAGCTTGTACTGCACCATCTCTTGCTATTTGTAGTTCTTTGTTTTTAGTCTGTAAAAGATCGTTGGTCTTTAATTTTATTTGATTGTTTCTATAAAGTGTAACAGCCAATAATGATATGATAATTAAAAAAGCAGATGTTAAAATAGCCGTTAGTTCAGATCTGTTCTGAGATTCCGTCAGTTCTTCAATTTTCTTTTCTTGACGGGCAATCTCTTCAGTTTTATAATTATCCTTTATTTTATCTGCAGTTTTTGCTTCTATTTTATTCTTTTCAACATTGAAAATGGAGTCCTTCAATTGAACTAAATTTTGACTGTTTACCAATGATTTTTGGTATAGTCCTAATTTTTCATAAACCGAGGTCAAGAGAATATTTGCATCTTTAATGTCCTCTAGAAAACCATTATGTGTGGCAACTTCCAAGGCATTTTCGCCATTTTTGGCAGCTTCAGAAAAATTTTCCTGAATTAGATTTAGTTCGGCAAGGGTAAGATATGCTTGACTTGTTAAATATTCTTTTTCAAACAAGTCTGTATTGACCAAAAGTGAATTCAAATTTTTAGAGGCACTATCGTATTTTTCAAGACTTAAATAAACCTTTGCTTCTGTCAACAATAGATTATTGTAAAAATTACGATCGTTATTTAGCTGCTTGGCCTCGTTTAGCATAAATAGGGATTGAAAGTTTCTATTACTTCTATGTAGTAATATAGCTTCAATATACTTGTGCATGCCATCACCGTATGGGTAAGAAATATCTTTTAATAAAACGCTGGCACGATCCCAATAGAATTCTGTATCACCTTCTTTGTCAATTCTTAAATATAAAAGTGCCAGTTCATGAAGACTATCAATTAAACCTTTAATGTCTTCACGTTTTTCTGCTTCATTGGCAGCTGTGTTCAACGTTTCTAGGGCAAGGTCTATTTTGTCTTGATTTTTGAACTTTCGTGCTTGATCAAAATAAGGTTGAATATCTTTTTGGGAAATTGGGTCTTGGGCAAATACGACAGTAGTAGTCGCCAAAATTATAATGGGGACTAATAAAACTTTAATTACTTTATTTAAAAATAAAATTTTCAAATATACTTTTTAAAACTAATGAAGTTAATTAAATCTATAATTCTACTACTATAACCTGTTTCATTATCATACCAACCAATGATTTTAACCATTTTACCTATGACAGAGGTCATTAAAGAATCAAACGTACAAGAATAGCAACTATTGTTTATATCGATAGAAACTATTGGGTCGCTGGTATAGTGAACAATATTTTTAAACTGGTTTTTAGCCGCTTTTTCAAAAGTAGCGTTTATTTCATCAATGCTCGTTTCCCTTTTTACATTAAGGGTAATGTCTGTTAATGAGCCGTTTGGAACAGGTACTCTAATACCGCAACCGCCTATGGTATCCGCTAGTTCAGGGAATATTTTGGTCAATGCTTTAGCGGCACCTGTAGTTGTTGGCACTATAGATTGTGAGGCTGCACGGGCCCTTCTTAAATCTCTGTGAGGTTGATCGTGTAAACTTTGATCGGTAGTGTAGGAATGTATGGTGGTAATATATGCTTGCTCTATACCACAAAGATCATTGATCACTTTTATCATTGGTGCAGCATTATTGGTAGTACAAGATGCGTTAGAAATAATATCATCTGTTGCTGTCAATGAATTTTCATTGATACCAAAAACAACCATTTTAATATCATCTTCAGTTGGCGGTACAGAAAGAATTACTTTTTTAGCTCCGTTTTTAATATGGAAAGCAAGGGTTTCCCGATCCTTAAATTTTCCAGAACATTCTACCACTAAGTCAGTATTGGTTAACGCCCAATTTATTTTTGATGGATGAGATTGGTTGTGTAAAATTATGCGACCATCATTGACGATAATATGATTTTCATCACATGAAATATTAAGCGCCGAGGTACCATGAATACTATCATATTTTAGTAAATGTGAAAGTGTTCTGGCATCTGCCAAATCATTTATTGCTACAACATTTAAGTTAGGATGTTCTTGCAAAAGGCGAAATAGGGTTCTACCTATTCTTCCGAAACCATTAATGCCAATATTTAATTTCTGCATTGGTTATCGTAAGTTTTTATACTTGTGAAATCAGAAGTTTAATGGAAACCATGGGTTAACCAATAAACTTTGAAAATCTAGGAGCGGTTAAAAAAATAAATTAAAGAATGTGTTTATGTGCTTTGTAAGATGATCTTACCAAAGCGCCACTTTCTACATGTCTAAAGCCCATTTCTAGACCTATATCCTCATATTTTTTAAACTGTTCAGGGGTAATAAATTCTTTTACAGGAAGATGTTTTTTAGAGGGTTGTAGATATTGCCCAATAGTTACAACATCAACGTCTGCCTTTCGTAAATCTGCCAAAGTTGTTATAACTTCATCTTCATGCTCGCCTAAACCTAGCATAATACCAGACTTGGTTCTATTAATACCTTGTTTTTTTAGATAATTAAGAGCTTCAAGACTACGTTCGTATTTTGCTTGTATACGTACTTCCCTGGTCAGCCTTTTAACGGTCTCCATATTGTGTGATACCACCTCAGGGGCAACAGCGACAATTCTATCCAAATGCTTTTCTATTCCTTGAAAATCAGGAATTAAAGTTTCTAAAGTTGTTGTAGGGTTCATTCTTCTTATGGCCTTAACGGTCTCTGCCCAAATAATAGAGCCCATATCTTTAAGGTCATCTCTGTCTACAGAGGTAATTACAGCATGTTTGATTCCCATTATTTTAATGGACCTAGCTACTTTTTCCGGTTCTGCCCAATCTACGTTTTCAGGTCTACCTGTCTTAACACCGCAAAAGCCACATGATCTTGTACAAACATTACCTAAAATCATAAAGGTAGCCGTACCTTCTCCCCAGCATTCTCCCATATTAGGGCAACTACCACTGGTGCAAATGGTATGAAGATCATACTTATCAACTAAGCCTCTAAGCTGGGTATATTTTTTACCGGTAGGTAATTTAACCCGTAGCCATTTTGGTTTGCCTTTTGGTGGAGCAACATTTTCTTTTACAACTGTTGACATGCGATAATTTTAATACAAATATACGAACTATAAAAATGAGGATAAAGTAGAATTGTATTCTACACAAATGAAGGTGAAAAAATTACGTAATAACCAATATGTTATTTTTTTCTTGCTTCAATAATTTCTGAAAGTAGCTTTTTTGCCCTTAGTAACTTAACCTTTACACTATTAATAGGTTCATTTAATTGAGTTGCTATATCGGCATAGCTCAACTCGTTAAAATATCTTAAGTTGATTACCGCTTGATAATGAGGTTTCAATTTTTTGATATCCCTTAGTAAATCGGCTAAATTCTGTTCTTGAATAAGTTGATCTTCCATGGAAGGGGTAGCATCTAAAGCTGAAGTTATGGCCTCTGTGTTGCTATGGGAATCTAACAAACTCTTTTTTCGCTTTCTCACCAGATCAATATGTATATTCTTTGAAATGGTTATCAACCATGTCTTAAAAACATAAGCATCATTATAGGTGTGAATTTTATCGAACGCTTTTGAGAAGGTCTGTATGGTAATGTCTTCAGAGTCGTTCTCATTTTCGGTACGTTTTAGTTGAAATCCATACACATCGTTCCAAAACATATCCAATAAACGGCTGAACGCAATTTGATTGCCTTGTTTAGCTTTAAGAATTGTTTCTTCTAATTTGTCTGTGTTATTCAAATACCGATATTGTAAACTCCTTGTTTTAAGAAGTATGTGTACTTATTCTGAGATTAAATCTTTTTTACAATCTTGTTCATCTGGCATTTTGCCACACATACCACAAGCTTGCCCATCTTGATTTAGAAACGGACTTTGGCTGGCACATGTACCTGCAAACTTACCATCTTTTTTAGACCATATTTTAATAGCTATTCCTGCAAAAGCCAATGCTAATAACCCAATGGTCAATAATACTAGTTTCATATGCTGAATTTTATACAAAGATAAAAAATAAAGCCCCAAATATGGGGCTTTAAGAATACTTTATGTGAGTTGACCTAGTAAGCTATGTTGGCAACTATATTTTCTACAGTCGGTGCTTGGTTGTTACCTTTTTGTTCTATGGTAATGTAACCAACGGCATTTTCCGCGTATGGCAGTGCAAGCAACTTTTGTTGGTCTCCTGCTTCCTCTATAATACCCAGATTGATCATTTTGCCATTAACCTCTGCCCACATTTGAAAACACTGGCTTTCTGGAATATTAGGCAATTTGCTAACATTAATATAGGATAGTTTTTTAACAGGATTAATGTATGCCACGGCTTTAAGCTCCTTTGCTTTTTGATTGCCTTTTACGTTATACTTTTTAGTCTGTGGATTGTTAAGTACAATAAATTGGTTGCGTACGTCTTCCAATTGCTCTTTCATATTCTCCTCTAGTAATTTTATTTTATTGCTAACAACGCTGTTCTCTTCTTGTAAACTCTGGTTCTGATTCCAGAAGAAAGTTGAAATGCCAATAAATAGTATAGCGGTAATACTAGCTGCAATAGCATAGCTGTAAAATCTTTTTCTGCCTTTACGTTCCGCTTTAATTCTTGCGTTGATTTTATCCTTAAGTCCTTGTGGGGCTTCAATGGCGTGTAACTTAGCAAAAATCTCAAGGTTTTCCTGTAGCTCTGCATAGGTTTCCCTAACTTCAGGGTACATGGCAATGTAGCGCTCCACTTGTAAGCTTTCTAACTCTGTAGTGGTTCCTAAAAGATATTTTTCCAACAAATCTGAATCGAGGAAAATTTTTATTTTGTCTTTCATAATACAATATTTAATATCATGGCTATTACGGCAGGACCATAGATTTTGCCTAATTCGCGCAATCCTATCTTTAATCTAGATTTAATGGTTCCCAATGGTATATCCAACTCATCACTTGCTTCTTGTTGGGTCATGCCTTGAAAGAAAAGAGCTTCTAGTACAATTTGATATTTTTCTTCAATTTTGTCTAGATGTTCTTTTACATCCATTAATTCTGGTCTTGTGCTTTCAACACCTAAAGTATATACGTCTGAAACATCTATTTGGATTTCTTTATCACTTTTTGTGTTTACACTTCTTAATTTATCTATTGCAGTGTTACGTGTAATTCTAAAAAGCCAAGTAAAAAGTTTCGCTTTTTTAGGGTCGTATGAATCTGCTTTCTTCCAAATTTTCACAAACGATTCTTGAACCACGTCTTGCGCAAGTTCTGGATCCCGTACTACTTTATTGGCAACACCCAATAGGGTATCAGCATAGTTATCGTACAAAAGGGAAATCGCTTTTTCGTTTCGCTCTTGTAATAATTCAACAATATGATTTTCTAATAGAGTGCTCATAATTTAAAAAGATGTACATATTTTTTTATAATGGACATCCAAATGCTAAGATTGAACCGTATATGCTTAAACGCTAAATTATAAAATTGATTGTTAAAGTGGCGTTTTCTAAAAATATATATTGAATAAGTGGTCAGCTGGTAACTGCCCACTTTGTTTTTGGTTGGTTTGGTTTGGTAATAACCCCTGTAAATTTTACAGGGGTTATTTTATTAGATTAACCTCTGGACTTATTTCAATTTCGAATTTTCCTTTGACCTCTTTAATAATTTTTGCTGCAAGATCTAGAATGTCTTTACCGGTGGCATTATCATAATTGACCAGTACCAATGCTTGATTTTTATGTACGCCGGCATCGCCAAAACGTTTTCCTTTAAAGCCACATTGTTCTATTAACCAGCCTGCAGGAATTTTAAAACAGTCATCTGATACTTTGTAAAAAGGTGCCTCTGGATATGTTGTGCTGAACCGGGTGAAAATTTCTTTTGTGACAATCGGATTTTTAAAAAAACTACCACTATTTCCTAATTCTTTTGGGTCTGGCAACTTACTTTGGCGAATTGCTATTACGGCATTGGAAATATCTTTTATTGTAGGATTTGAAATAGACTCCTTAAGCAATTGATTTTCTATAGCACCGTATCCAGAATTAATATTATGGTTCTTTTTTGTAAAGGAGAAAGTTACCGATGTAATTACGTACTTGTCTTTGCCTTCATTTTTAAAGAACGAATCTCTATAGCCAAATTGACATTCCTCCTTAGAAAGAGTTACCAATTGTTGATCTTCTATTCTGACAGCTTCACAACTTACAAAACAATCTTTTAATTCTGCCCCATAGGCACCAATGTTCTGGATAGGAGCCGTACCGGTATTACCAGGTATTAAAGACATGTTTTCTAAACCACCAAAATCATGGTCAATTGCCCACATTACCATATTGTGCCAATTTTCTCCGGCCATTACTTTGACGATCACATTATTGTCATCTTGTGAAACTATCTGCTTGCCCTTTAAATTAACGTGTATAAAAAGAGCATCAATATAGTCTGTAAGCAACATGTTACTACCACCACCAATAAGAATTTTTCTTGGATACGAGTTATTCTCTAAAATATCCTGTAATTCTTCAATAGTGGTTACTTCCACAAAGTATCTAGCCGTGGCATCAATACCAAAAGTATTGTAGTTCTTTAAAGAAAAGTGGTCATAAATGATCATTAACCCTTGTAATTTTTAAGTGCTTCGCTTAAAATGTGTACTGCACGTTTTAGACTTTCTTTATCCAGAACGTAAGCAATTCTAATTTGTTTTTTACCCAGACCTTTTGTAGCGTAAAATCCAGCTGCAGGTGCTACCATGACAGTTTCGTTATTTAAGCTAAAGTCTTCTAATAGCCATTGCGCAAAATGGTCGGCATCTTCAATAGGCAATTCGGCAATACAATAAAACGCACCTTTAGGTTTGGCAATCTTAATGCCTTCTATTTTTTCAAGTTCAGTAATAAGAAGATTTCTTCGGGCAACGTATTCTTCTTTAACTTCGGCAAAATAACTATCAGGAGTGTCCAAAGCTGCCTCGCTAGCAATTTGTGCATAGGTTGGTGGTGATAATCGCGCTTGTGCAAATTTGAGAGCCGTTGCAATAAAGTCTTTGTTTTTAGAAACTAAATAACCAATTCTAGCTCCGCACATACTATATCTTTTTGAAACGGAATCAATGACAATGGCGTGTTCTTCTAAGCCTTTTTCCTTTAAAATTGAAGTGTGTGTCTTGTTGTCATACGTAAACTCACGGTATACTTCATCAGCAACCAAGAATATATTATGCTTTTTAACCAGTGTTGCTAATTTTTGTATTTCTTCTTTGCTATATAGATATCCTGTAGGGTTACCTGGGTTGCAAATTAAAATAGCCTTGGTTCTTGAGGTAATCAATTTCTCGAATTCCTCGATTGGAGGAAGGGCAAAATTATCTTCAAGCTTAGAAACGACAGGAACCACAGTTACGCCACAGGCAGTTGCAAAGCCATTGTAATTTGCATAAAAAGGTTCTGGAATTATAATTTCATCGTCAGTATCTGCAATGGTATTCATGGCAAAGGACAAAGCTTCAGATCCACCAGTGGTCACTATAATTTCATTGGCATTTACCGGAATATCATTTTTGATGTAATACTGGGCAATTTTGCTTCTAAATTCTTCAGAACCTTCGGTACGGCTATATTCCAAGACATTAATGTTGTTGTTCTTTACGGCATCTAATGCTTGTTGAGGGGTCTTTATGTCCGGTTGTCCAATATTTAAATGAATGACTTTAATCCCCTTCTTTTTAGCGCCTTCAGCGAAAGGAACTAGTTTTCTAATGGGTGATTGGGGCATGGTAAGCCCTTTATTTGAGACAGATGGCATATAATTATATTTTACGCAAAAGTGATAAATGATAATGGTACTTACAATTAAATTGTATTTTATTTAAACTTCTATGTGCTGTTAAATATAGCGATCGTATTAAAAATTTACGTATCTTAAAAAGGCTTAACTAATTCATATAGATTATGTTACGTAGATATATTCTTTTTTTGATTCTTTTTGCGGGTTGTGCAGGTTTATCTGTAAATGCACAAACATACCAATTACCAAAGGGCAAGAAGTTTCAAAAAGTAAAATTTCAGCTTATTAATAATCTTATGATTATTCCTGTAGAGGTAAACGGAACTGAATTGTCTTTTGTGTTAGATTCTGGTGTGGGCACGCCCATACTGTTCAATTTGGCGGATCAGGATTCCATTCAGCTGAATAATGTTACGGAGATAACCATTAACGGTTTGGGGGAAGGTGATCCCATTAACGCATTAAAGTCTACCAATAATAGGGTGGAACTGGGTGGTGTAAAGAACCTTTATCAAAATATTTATGTAGTGATGGATGCTGGAATTAATTTTTCTCCAAGTCTGGGTATTCCTGTGCATGGTATTATTGGGTATGATTTATTTAGGGATTTTGTTGTGGATGTCAATTATGTCAAAAAGACCATTAAGTTTTATGATCCAGCGCTTTATACATATAAAGCGTCTAAGCATACTAGGGTAGTGGACATGTCGGTAATTAGAAGAAAAGCATATTTAGATGCTCATGTGATGATCAATAAAACCGATGAAATTCCTGTTAAGTTATTGTTGGATACGGGTAGTAGTGATGCGGTTTGGTTGTTTGAAGATGAGAGAATTCAACTTCCAAAAAAACACTATCAGGATTTTCTTGGCAAAGGTTTGGCGGGAGATATTTTTGGAAAGAGAACCAAAATAAATCATTTAAAGATTTCTGATTTTATTTTGAGCGATGCCAAGGCAGCATTTCCTGATATGGAAACATTTAATACTATTGCTGATTTTGGTGGTAGAAATGGCAGTCTTGGCGGGGAGATTATAAAGCGCTTTCATGTGGTGTTTGATTATGCTAAAGAAAAGCTCATACTAACCAAGAATTCAAACTTTGGTAAACTATTTCAGTATAATATAAGTGGTATTGATCTTCAACATGCCGGTATGCGGTATGTTTCAGAAAGAATTACCGATGCTAACGGTGTTGTCCATAGTAATGCAAAATCTTATGGAGATGTTCAAATCTTGCTTCAAGGAGCTACAAGGTTGAGTTTGGTGCCAGAGATAATTGTATCGGGAATTCGTCAAGGGAGTCCGGCACATTCAGCAGGCTTGCGTGAGGGTGATGTAATTTTGGCTGTAAATGGTAAGCGTATTCATAGATACAAATTACAAGAGATCATGCACATGCTTAATGTAAAGAAAGATAAAAGGATAAAAGTTTTGGTAGAGCGTTATGACAATGATTTGTTGTTCAGCTTTGAGTTAAAACCCCTTTTTGATGATCAATAAGACAAAAAAAGCCCAACTGAAAAGTTGGGCTTTTAATTTTACAACAGTAATTTTTATTTGGTACCGGTAGAAGCTTTTACTTCTCCTTTGATCTTTAAAACTTTTGTTGGCGTATCTGCATTAGATATTACCGTAATCGCTTTACGAATAGGTCCAACTCTGTTAGTATCATACTTAACTTGAATTTCACCTGTTTTACCTGGTAAAATTGGGTCTTCCGGTTTTTTTGGAATTGTACATCCACAGCTAGAACTTACTTTACTTACAATAAGCGGAGCAGTACCGGTGTTGGTAAATTCAAAAACTCTAACTCCGTCAGAACCTTTTGCTATTTCACCATAATCAACCGTTTCTGACTTAAACTCTATTTTGGCCGCAGTGTCTTGAGCGGTCAAGCTAAATCCTAGTAAGCCTACAAATAATACAAGTACTATTTTTTTCATCATTTTTAATTTTGGGTGGATTTCAAAATTAAATCTTTTCAGATCAACCTCAAAATCCTTTTGTTATACTCTAACGTTACTTATTTTTGTTTCGTATTTAATTTTAGGTAAAATTTAGCTGAAATGACCGTTAGAATGTCAGTTCGGCTTTATTTTTAATAACCACATATTTATTTATTCAAAAACTGTTCCAAATATGGAAATTCCTTCAAAATATAATCCGCAGTCCACAGAATCTCAATGGTATGAGTATTGGATGAAAAACGGATATTTTCATTCGGTTCCCGATGATAGGGAACCTTATAGTATTGTAATACCACCACCAAACGTAACCGGTATTCTTCATATGGGGCATATGCTGAACAATACTATACAAGATGTATTGATCAGAAGAGCTCGTTTATTAGGTAAAAATGCATGCTGGGTACCTGGTACGGATCACGCATCTATTGCTACAGAGGCAAAAGTGGTGGCTAAACTAAAAGAGCAAGGTATCAATAAAAATGACCTTACAAGGGAAGAGTTTTTGAAACATGCTTGGGACTGGACACACCAGTATGGGGGTATCATACTAGAGCAGTTAAAGAAATTGGGCTGTTCTTGTGATTGGGACCGTACAGCGTTCACTATGGACCAAGAAAGATATGATAGTGTTATAAAAGTGTTCATAGACCTTTATAATAAAGGGTTGATTTATCGCGGTTATCGTATGGTAAATTGGGATCCAGAGGCGCAAACAACATTGTCTGATGAAGAAGTGGTATATGAAGAAAAACAAGGTTTGTTGTACTATTTGTCATATGCCATAGAAGGTTCAGATGAAAAAGTGACCATTGCTACCACAAGACCGGAGACTATTTTGGGTGATACAGCTATATGTATTAACCCTAACGATGAGCGCTTTACCCATTTAAAAGGTAAAAACGTTATTGTGCCTATTTGTAATAGGGTAATACCTATTATAGAAGACGAGTACGTTGATGTAGAGTTTGGTACCGGTTGTTTAAAGGTGACACCTGCGCATGACATAAATGACAAAGCGCTAGGCGAAAAGCATAACTTGGAGACTATAGATATCTTTAATGATGATGCCACCTTAAATAGTTTTGGTATGCATTACGAGGGTAAAGATCGTTTTGTAGTTAGAAAAGAAATCTCAAAAGAATTGGAGGAAAAGGGTATTTTGGTAAAAACCGAAACCCATATCAATAAGGTAGGTACCTCAGAAAGAACCAAAGCTGTCATAGAACCTAAACTGTCTGATCAGTGGTTTTTAAAAATGGAAGATTTGGCAAAACCCGCTTTAGAAGCAGTGTTGGAAAGTGGAGATGTAAAACTGCATCCAAAGAAATTTGAAAATACATATCGCCATTGGATGGAGAACGTTCGTGATTGGAACATCTCTAGACAATTGTGGTGGGGACAACAGATACCGGCGTTCTATTTTGGCGACGGTCAAGAAGATTTTGTGGTTGCCGCTAATTTAAAGGAGGCCTTAGAACTGGCAAAGGAGAAATCTGGCAATTCAGATTTGCAGGAAAGTGATTTAAGACAAGATGCCGATGTGCTAGATACTTGGTTTTCATCTTGGTTATGGCCAATGAGTGTATTCGGAGGCATTATGGATCCGGATAATGAAGAGGTGAATTATTACTATCCTACCAACGATTTGGTTACGGGTCCGGATATTCTATTCTTTTGGGTAGCTAGAATGATAGTTGCCGGGTATGAGTTTAGAGGTAAGAAACCTTTTGAGAATGTTTATTTCACAGGCTTGGTAAGGGATAAGCAACGTCGCAAGATGTCTAAATCTTTGGGGAACTCGCCAGATGCCTTAAAATTAATTGAAGATTATGGAGCGGATGGCGTACGTGTTGGTTTATTGTTAAGTTCGGCAGCAGGTAACGATTTAATGTTCGATGAAGATCTGTGTCAGCAAGGAAAAAACTTTGCCAATAAAATTTGGAACGGTTTCCGATTGGTTAAAGGTTGGGAGGTTGCAGATATACCACAGCCCGAAGCATCAAAACTTGGTTTAGAGTGGTACGAGTCTAAACTGAACAAGACTTTACTAGAGATAGAGGATCACTTTAGCAAGTTCCGTATTTCCGATGCTTTAATGTCAATTTATAAATTGGTTTGGGATGATTATAGTTCTTCTTTATTGGAGATTATTAAACCTGCATACCAACAACCTATTGATAAAATTACTTTTGATAAGGTAATTCAGCTATTTGAGCAGAACTTGAAATTGTTACATCCGTTCATGCCATTTTTGACCGAGGAGGTGTGGCAGCATATTTCAAAAAGGAGCGAGAGCGAAGCATTGGTGATTGCAAAGTGGCCAACAGTAGGTAAAATAGATGAACAATTATTGGAAGAGTTCGATTTTGCCGCTGAGGTTATTGCCGGTATCAGAACTATAAGAAAGAACAAGAATATTCCTATGAAAGAAGCAATGGAATTATCTGTTTTAAATACCGAAAAGGTGAGCGATCGTTTTGATGTTGTTATATCAAAACTTACCAATGTTTCTGATATTGCTTATACAGAAGAGCAGTTAGAAGGTGCATTGACATTTAGGGTAAAGAGTAACGAATACTTTGTACCTATGGAAGGTGCTATAGATATTGAGGCTGAAATTGTGAAGATTAATGAAGAGTTGAAATATACCAAAGGATTCTTACAGTCTGTTCAAAAGAAATTATCTAATGAGCGTTTTGTCAATAATGCCCCTGAAAAGGTAATAGCAATTGAGCGTCAAAAATTAGCTGATGCCGAGGCTAAAATTGAAACTTTAGAAAAGAGTTTAGCAAGTTTAGGCTAATATTCTTTAATAAATAACAAAGCCTCATTCCTATTTTTGGGAGTGAGGCTTTTTCTATTGTTAAAATCATGGACACACTCAAGTGCTTTTTGTAATTTTAAATAGAACCAAAAAGCTTTGAAAATGAAATCATTAAGAAAAGAGGATATTAAACAAGAAGTGTTTGATCTTTACGATGCCTATGCGCATAATAAACTAGAACGGCGAGACTTTGTGCAAAAACTATCAATGTATGCGGTAGGTGGTATTACGGTACCTTCGTTAATGAGTTTTTTAATGCCTGATTACGAAACTACGTTATTGGTTGATAAAAACAATCCTGATCTTGATTCTGGTTTTATTACCTATGATTCGCCAAAAGGCGGTGGGGAGATTAAGGCATTACTATCACAACCAAAATCAGCTGACGTAAAGTTACCGGGTATAGTGGTGGTACATGAAAATAGAGGTTTGAATCCGTATATTGAGGATACGGCAAGAAGAGCTGCTCTAGCGGGTTTTATCACGATTGCCCCAGATGCTTTAAGTCCGTTAGGTGGTTATCCGGGAAATGATGATGAAGGTAGGGAAATGCAACGGAAAAGAGACAGAAATGAAATGCTTGAGGATTTTATTGCAGCATTTAATTATTTAAAGAATCATGAAGGGTGTACAGGTAAGATAGGGGTTGTAGGTTTTTGTTTCGGTGGATGGATCTCTAATATGATGGCAGTGAAAGTGCCGGAATTGGCAGCTGCTGTTCCATTTTATGGCGGTCAGCCTACGGAAGGAATAGAAGATATAAACGCTCCTTTATTACTGCAATACGCAGGTTTGGACGAACGTGTAAATGCCGGATGGCCTGAATATGAAAAAAAGCTTAATGAGCTGGGTAAAGAAAATACAGCCTATTTCTATCCGAAAGTTAATCATGGTTTTCATAATACGTCTACTCCAAGATATGACGAACCGGCAGCAGAATTGGCATGGTCGCGAACCATTGATTTTTTTAAGGAAAATTTAATGTAAGTGGTTGGTTTTTAATACTTATAGTGAAGGGTGTTGATGGTATGGCGCTGATTTAGAGCTAGTAATCTATTCGTTTGAGTTAAGAGAACAGAGGTAATCCCATTAAATTTACCATATAAACAATCTAAAAACACACATTATGAGAAGTCTATTATGGTTAGTAGCAGTTATTTTAATTATTATATGGTTATTAGGAATGCTAGGAATTGTTCCTGGACTTGCAACCGGTAGTTTGGTACATATTTTATTGGTGATTGCAGTTATTGTAATTTTATACAACATTATATCTGGTAAAAAAGTCCTATAAATTCATTACATTAAGTAAATAATATACAGACCCTTGAATTTATTCAAGGGTTTTTTTATGCGTATATAGTATCTTTAATACTATGATACGACCATATATACTAGCAGAAACAAACTGGAATCATTTAAAGGATGAAAATATAGAACTGGCGGTATTACCGTGGGGTGCAACAGAAGCACATAATTATCATCTGCCATATGGCACAGATAACTACCAAGCTGAAAATATGGTTGAAGCTGCTGGTAAGAGGGCATGGGAAAAGGGTAAAAAAGTAATTATTTTGCCCACCATACCTTATGGTGTCAATACAGGGCAAAAGGATATTTATTTAGATATGAATTTAAATCCTTCTACCCAATTGGCAATATTGAAAGACTTGGTAACCGTGTTAGATAGACAGGGAATTAGAAAGCTATTATTATTTAATGGGCATGGTGGTAATAACTTTAAACCGATTGTTAGGGAACTGGGTTTAATGTTTCCGAAGATGTTCATCAGCTTCTGCTTTTTTCCACCAATGTTAGATAAATCTAAATATTTCAAGGAAAAAGGTGATCATGCAGATGAGATGGAGACTAGCCTAATGCTTTATTTAAGACCAGAACTGGTATTGGCGAAAGAAACATGGGGTAGTGGTAGTGCTAAAAAATTTAAGATCAAAGCTTATAATGAGGGTTGGGCTTGGGCAGAACGCCAATGGTCTAAAGTTAGTAGTGACACAGGGATAGGTAATCCGGAGTATGCAACTGCTGAAAAAGGACAACGTTTTTTTAATGATGTATGTGAAAAATTAGAAGATCTTATCTGTTCTCTTTGTGATGCGGATTTAGAAGATTTATATCATTGATTTTTAATGGCAATCAATTGTTCTGACGATGGTTCCGTACTGGCAGTTTTTTCAAGATTGTTATTCAAATCTATTTTTAAGGATAAAAGGGCACTCAAAATGATTATATTCTTAACTATATATTGCCCTGCCAAGGTAAAAACCAATTCACCTTTGCCAAAAATTTCTTCTGGTAATAAAAATAAAGGAGTAAACGTGAAAAGTATGTGAACTATAGCTATACTGATAAAAATCCTGGGTTTCCAGTTTGCAATGAGAAAGACGCCTATTAAGGTTTCAACAACTGCTAATACAATTAAGCTTAAGGAGGAATGCAAAATTCCAAAAGTCAAAATTCCGATTGTATTGGTGGCTAAATCTTCGGCCGGACTTAGATTGGGTATAAATTTTATAAAGCCAAAAAATAGATAAACAAGTCCTATGGAGATTCTGAGAATGTTGAGTTTTAATTTTTCTAGTTGTTTCATTTGGCACGTGTCATATGTTTAAAAAAAATTTTAAACTCTACTGCAACAACTATAAATTTAAATTAAATTTTACAAAAGGTCATTGTCCTGTCTTCAATTCTTTCGTAGCTAATTCAATATAAGCTTGCATAGCCTTTTTTTTGCTCATATTCTTGGCTTGAAAAAGGGCGTTTGCCTTAAATGCATTTATCAAGGGAGTTTTACTGCCTGGGTTTTCAAAATTAGCATTCGCTATTTTGTAATAGGCATAAAGTTTTAAAAGAACATCTGCAGGTATAGGTTCAGTATAGTTATTTACCAAATCAACCGTCTTCTCAAATTCAGTATGTAAGTTCGTCTTTTTCATTTGGGTCAATAAAAGTAGCAATACACGTGCCGGCGCCTTTAACTTTTTGGTTAAGTTTTACATTAATTTGGCAGTCTAGTGGTAAAAACAAATCTACTCTTGAGCCAAACTTGATAAAACCGGCATCGTCACCTTGCTGCACACTTTCACCTTCTTCAGCATAATTTACAATTCGCCTGGCCAATGCACCCGCAATTTGTCGGTAAAGAATTTCTCCGAATTTAGGTGTTTTTATGACTACCGTTGTTCTTTCGTTTTCTTCGCTTGATTTTGGGTGCCATGCTACTAGGTACTTACCTGGGTGATATTTTGAGAAAGTAATACTACCGCTTGCAGGGTATCTGGTAACATGTACGTTAACGGGAGACATGAAGATAGATACTTGCCTTCTCTTATCCTTAAAATATTCTTTCTCTTCTACTTCTTCAATAACTACAACCTTGCCATCTACAGGAGACAAAATTTCATTAAAATCTTTTTTGGCCAGTCTTTTAGGGTTTCTAAAAAACTGTAGTATAATTATCAAGATAATTAAGCCAAGTATTTGTACCGTTAGCTTCAGCCATGCTATATCAATAAAGAAATGGGCCAATAATATACTAACCCCAACAAGTAAAAAAGAAAACAATATTATTTTTTGTCCCTCTCTATGAAACATAACTAAAAATATTTAAAGTTAAATATGCAAACGGTGCTGCAAAAACCAAACTATCCAAACGATCAAGCATACCACCATGACCTGGTAATATGGCTCCACTATCCTTAACGCCAGCTGTTCGTTTGAATTTAGATTCTATTAAATCTCCTAAACTACCCGCAACAACTATAACAGTAGCAAGTATCATCCATTGAATAGGACTAATTAGCTCCTCAAAAGTTGCCATAAGATAAGCTGCTGCCAGTGCAAATATAAAACCTCCTAAAGTACCTTCAATAGTTTTTTTAGGAGAAACTGATGGAAAAAGTTTAGTACGCCCAATACTTTTCCCAACTAAATATGCAAATGAATCATTTACCCATATCAATATAAAAATGCCCATGATCAATAATTTGGCAAATGCATCATTTTTATAAGGTATCATAGTAAGAAAAATACATCCTCCACCAATGTAAAACAATCCTACTATAAATTTTAATGGAGTGTTGAGTACTAAAGGTTTTTTTGTAAAAAGGTTGATCAATAGAAATATATCTACTACTATAGTAATTAGCATAAGTATATTAATAACCTGCTGGTCTTTTACCAAATATATAAATGCCCACCAAAGCGCTAAGTATGCTGCAAATATGTGATATCCTTTAAGACGAACCAATTTTTTATACTCGTAAAGGCATGCTAGTCCAAAGGTCATAAATAGAAAATCGAACGCATCGGAGCTTAAAAACACTGCTGACAGCAATAAAATGATATATACAGCCCCAGTTAATGACCTTCGTAAAATTTCTTTCATACTATAAATCTTCCAGTAGTAAAAGATAAAGATTTTTAGTACTACTACCATACGTTAGAAAATCATCTGAATTTTCTGCGGTAGCTTTAAAGTGTTTTAAAGTGGTTATGTTGGCCGGTATTTTTTGGCCATACTTCTTTTTTATGGTCTTAAGACCTTCTCCAATAGATTCTACCAATTGACTTGTAGTCGCAAAAACAACTACGTTACTTGGTAGTTCATTAACCTTTTTTTCCAGTAATTGGTTAGAGCAAACTAAAATACTACCATTTTGTGCAATTAAATGTTCGCAGGTAGTAAAGAATACTTCGCTTTGTCTAGCATTGTCGGTAAAGGAAATAGGTTCTTTAGAAAATTTTTGGGCTAGCCTTTCATTGAGAACAAAGAAAGGCTCATTCTCCCAATTATTTTCAGTAACTATGTTCTGTATGGCTCGTGAAACCTCATTGTCAGAATCGCAATAGATAAATTTACCTCCATTCTGTTTAAAATGAATAGTAAATTTTTCATCAACAGGTATATTTAAATCGGGCATATGGTCACCACGCGTTTCTGCTGTTTCTTTCGAAACTTTCTTCTTGCCGCCACCAAATAAAATATCTAAAAACCCCATTTATACTATTGAACTAATTGCTTATCTAAAGTACTGCAATTTTACTTATTTTCAGTAATTTCTTGCTGCTCTGTAGAATTATTATCCTCTTCTTCTTTAAGTTTCTTTTCGTTTTCTAACGCTAAAATATCTTTTTCAAAATTTCGCTTACCAAAGATTTTTTCCAAATCTTCCTTAAAGATAACCTCTTTCTCCAACAATCGTTCTGCTAAAGTGGTTAGTTTATCTTTATTGTCCGTTAAAACTTTAATGGCACGTTGATACTGTTCTTCAATAATTTTTGAAATTTCGGCATCTATTTTACGAGCGGTGTCTTCGCTGTATGGTTTTGAGAATCCATAAGAATCTTGACCTGATGAATCATAATAAGTAATGTTTCCTATTTCATCATTAAGTCCGTAAATAGTAACCATTGCCCTAGCTTGTTTGGTTACTTTCTCCAGGTCACTCAAAGCGCCTGTGGAAATTTTGTTGAAAATCACCTTTTCAGCAGCTCTACCGCCCATAGTTGCACACATTTCATCAAGCATTTGTTCAGGCCTAACGATCAAGCGCTCTTCAGGTAAATACCAAGCTGCTCCTAAAGATTGTCCTCTTGGTACAATAGTAACTTTTACTAACGGTGCAGCGTGTTCTAGCATCCAACTTGTGGTTGCGTGACCAGCTTCGTGGTAAGCAATGGTTTCTTTTTCACCAGGTGTTATAATCTTATTTTTCTTTTCAAGACCGCCAACAATTCTATCTACAGCGTCTAGGAAATCTTGTTTGGTTACCGCTTTCTTTTCATTACGAGCAGCTATTAAAGCGGCTTCATTACATACATTGGCGATATCAGCACCTGAGAAACCAGGTGTTTGTCTTGCCAAGAAATCTAAATCTAAAGTCTCGGCAGTTTTAATAGGTCTTAAATGAACTTCAAAAATTTCCTTACGCTCACGAATATCCGGTAGGTCAACATAAATCTGTCTATCAAATCTACCGGCACGCATTAATGCTTTATCCAAAACATCTGCACGGTTGGTAGCGGCAAGTACTATTACATTGGTGTTAGTGCCAAAACCATCCATTTCGGTCAATAACTGGTTCAATGTATTTTCACGTTCATCATTAGATCCCGTGAAGTTATTTTTTCCTCTGGCTCTACCTATAGCATCAATTTCATCAATAAATATAATTGCTGGAGATTTGTCTTTAGCTTGCTTAAACAGGTCACGTACTCTAGATGCACCTACACCTACGAACATTTCAACGAAATCTGAACCGGATAAAGAGAAGAAAGGTACCTTAGCTTCACCTGCAACGGCTTTGGCTAAAAGTGTTTTACCTGTTCCTGGAGGTCCTACTAGTAATGCACCTTTTGGTATTTTACCACCTAATGATGTATACTTATCCGGATTTCTTAAGAATTCTACGATCTCTTCAACTTCTTCTTTTGCACCTTCTAAACCGGCAACGTCTTTAAAAGAAGTTCTTGTATCTGTCTTTTCGTCAAACAACTTCGCTTTAGATTTTCCGATGTTGAAGATCTGTCCACCGGCACCGCCTCCGCCTCCGCCAGACATTCTACGCATTAGATAGATCCAAATACCAATAATCAATACAAATGGTAATAAGGATAAAAGGAAATCTAAAATGGCTGTAGATTCTTTTCCAAATTCAATAATGGTATCTAAGTTGTTCTCTTTTTTGATTTCAGTTATTTCATTTTGAAATATTTGAAGATCACCATAGTCTAATGTATACTGAGGTACATTGCCAGATGATGGAAGAAAAGACTTCTCGTTTACATCTTTATGTACTTCTTTTGCGATAGCCTCATCGGTTAAAAAAACCTTAGCTTGATTGGTATTGGTGATGATCAATATCTTTTTTACATCACCATTTCTCAAATACTGCTGTAATTCTGAAGTAGTCGTTTTTTGTGTGCTAGCTAGGTCATCACTATTGAACAGTTGAAATCCAATAAGTAATACTGCTACCAATCCGTAAATCCACCAAGAACTAAATTTTGGTTTTTTCGGATTTGTTTTGTTTTCTTTTGCCATTTTAATTTTTTATTGATTAACGCTACTTTCTATGGTCGTGAATTTTGCATCACCCCATAAACCTTCTATGTCATAAAATTCTCGAACTTGCTTTTGGAATACGTGGACTACTACGTTTACATAGTCCATCAATACCCATTCGGCATTGTCCTCGCCTTCTACGTGCCAGGGTTTATCTTGAATCGCTTTACTTACTGTTTTTTGGATAGAACCTACGATCGCATTTACATGCGTATTGGACGTACCGTTACAAACTATGAAGTAATCACAAACGGTGTTTTCAATTTCTCTTAAATCTAATAGATTTACATTTTGTCCTTTTACTTCGTCAACTCCTTGTATAATTAATGCAATTAACTCATCTGCGCTAGTTTTATTTTCCTGCATTCAAAAATTTTAATTTTTACAAAGTTATTATTTTTTTGTTCTTTTAGGTCTAGTTTTTAACAATACATTAAAGATTCACAATAAGAACTGTAAATGCAAATAATCAAACTTGATGCCACGCAATCTACAAATACCTATTTAAAAGATTTGTCATTTAAAAGGGAGTTAGGTGATTTTACTGTCGTAACTACCAAAAATCAAACTTCAGGTAGGGGGCAGTTAAATGCGAAATGGGAATCTGAGCCTGGTAAGAATCTAGCATTCAGTATATTGAAAAAGAATTTGGATATTCCTATTCAACGAGTATTTCTTGTAAGTGTTTGTGTTTCATTGGCTATAATAGAGAGCTTAAAAGATTTTGATATACCTGATTTAAGTATTAAATGGCCAAACGACATTCTGTCAGGTAATTACAAAATCGGCGGTATTTTGATCGAAAATATCATAACTGGTTCTAAAATAAAGCGGAGTATAATTGGTTTTGGTTTAAATGTGAACCAAAAATCATTTAAAAGCGCACCACATGCCTCTTCATTAAATGCGATAACGGGTACTGATTTTGATCTTGATGAAATTTTTTATTCTCTGATAGAACATCTACATCAAAACATGATCAAACCTTTTCAATTAATGGAAAGTGAATTATATGCACAGTATCATGCCCATTTATTTAAAAAAGGGCAAATGAGTACGTTCAAGATTCACGATGACGAACAAATTACCGGTACAATTGAAAAAGTTTCTATTGACGGTAAATTGGTAGTGAAACTAGTAAATGGTGATTTTCAAGAATTTGGCTTAAAAGAAATACAGTTACTGTATTAGATTTTTGACAAATTTGTTGAAAGCGTATTTATGAAATTGGTAATTGGTGATTTGATCATCATGGCCATCATGGCATTAAATTCACCTTTGAAGCTTAAAATAACTTCACTTTGCTGACCATCAACTTCTTGGATGTCTGCCGTTAAGGTGAATGGCAATTTATCACTGGCCGCACCTAAAATTATTTGTTCAAAAGGAGTTTGCTCTTTTTTTTCCAATACAATTTCGGGCATGCCTTTTAAGGCAAAAAGAAATCTATTTTCATTAAGTACTTCGAACTTATCAATGTTTTCTGGCATTAACTGTCTAAAATTAGATAGTTCGTTCAAAAAGTTAAAAGTATCTTCTTTACTTTTTGCTACTTGTGCCTTAGGCGTTTCTATAAACATATATTATTTATTTGTCCATTTAGAAGGGTCTTTCCTCCATTCCATTAAAGTTGCTAATTGCTCTTCTTTTACATAACCAGTGTCAGAAGCTTGTTCAATTAAATGAGCGTAATTGCTTAACGTGTGCAACTCTGTATTTTCTTCTTTAAAATTAGAATCGGCAGTTTCAAAACCATAGGTAAAAATAGCCAACATACCTTTAACTTTGGCATCTATTGCTTTTAGTGCCTTTACGGCATTTAGGCTGCTTTTACCGGTACTGATTAAATCTTCGATCACAACCACCGTTTGGTGTGCTTCTAAATGACCTTCTATTTGATTTTGGCGCCCGTGCGATTTAGGCTCAGGACGTACATATACGAATGGTAGGTTGAGTTTGTCCGCTACCAAAGCACCAATGCCAATTGCCCCGGTGGCAACCCCAACAATACAATCTGGCTTGCCATATAATTGTTCAACTTGCTTAGCCATTTCATCACGAATATAGTTTCGGATGATAGGGTAAGAAAGTAAAATCCTATTGTCGCAATATATAGGAGATTTCCAACCCGAAGCCCATGTAAAAGGATTTTCGGGTTTCAATTTTATTGCATTAATTTGCAAGAGAAGCTCTGCCGTTTTTTTTGCAGTGTTTTTGTCTAAAACCATGACGCAAATGTATAAAGTTTTTGTTAATGAATTGCCTTTGATTTTAACAAATAAACTCTCCGATACCACAAAGGGTGAGTATTTTTTGTTAAATAAGGAGTCTATTGAAGAGGCTATAAGTTCATTGAGGAAGGGGAAGTTGGAGGAAGCGTTCATATACCACCCAAACCACGATGAAATTTTAAAAAAGTTTACGCAAGAAATACCACTGGTTATTGCAGGAGGTGGTGTTGTGTACAATAAGGAAAGAAAAGTTCTTTTCATTTATAGAAATGATAAGTGGGATTTGCCAAAAGGAAAACTTGATAAAGGCGAAACAATTGAAGAGTGTGCCATACGTGAAGTAGAGGAAGAAACAGGGGTCAAAGGCCTCCGATTGGATAATTACTTGCGCACTACATATCATGTTTTTAGACGTAATGGTATTACCAAACTCAAACAAGTATTTTGGTACGAAATGAGTACCGATTATGAGGGTAAATTAAAACCTGAAAAAAAAGAAGGCATTTTTAAAGTTAGATGGAAAGGTCCTGAAAAAATTAAAAAAGCCTTGGAGAATTCTTATGTGAACATAAGAATTCTATTTGAAGAAGATTAAATTCAGTAAGTTATTCTATAGATCGGATATTGCATGTAAGCCTCCTCATAGTGTTTACTATGTTTAAATAACCATTTTAGTTGTAGGTACCAGTTGTTCTTAAAATCTAAGTCTTCTATCTTTTTATTTTCAAATTCAGATTTTAGTATGGTATCATTGTTTAGCATCTCTAAAGCGGTGTCCTCAAAAACATAAGGAGAAAAACCTTCTTTTTGTTGTAGAATAGTATCAAAAAAGTTCCAGTTAAAAAATGAATCTACGGCACTAGGCTCCAACGTTTCAATAATATACCTAAGACCGGGTTGATTTACTGGTATTACAATATCACCAGCTTTAAATTCTTTAGTAATATTGGTCACGTTTACAGAAGTATTATAATGAGGATAATGACCTTCGTAAGGTGATGTATACGTACTGTAATCGTCAATTTGATATGATTCGACCAATATCGAGGAATCTTGTTTTAATTCAGTGTACGAAATTTTATTCAAATCCAATCTTTTAATAACATTGTGCCACTGCTTTCCTAGTACGTATGCTTTTGGTATTTGGATGGAGTCAGATGCCTTAAAATAATCTTGATAAGTTATTTCAGTTTCTATAGGTACTTCTCGGTTATATTTTAGTCTGTTAAAACCTGTAATTTCACTAGTTAATGTATCGGCCTTAAACCCTTTAAATATAAAATTTGAAGCTTTAGTTGTATCTACTTGCCATTGAGTAGGGTAGTAATCATTCTGCTGAAAAGCGTTTTTTGCAGCATTTCTCATTTCTTTTATTTTGCGACCATCTTTTTCTGATATTGCAATCATGTTCAACATGAGTTGGTACGTTCCCGCTACACGTTGATCGTAGGGTTTTAGCATATGTGTCTCTACCATCATACCAACGGTATTCCATAGCGTGGTGTACCCCGTAGAGTACCTAGGGTTGTCCAGAAATTGCTGAAATCCCTTTTCTGGTGGTGAGTTAAATACATTTACATAGGGCGTAATATCCCACCCGTTGTTCAATAAAGAGTCTTGTAGTTGGGGCATTAGGTCATCATGAACATATTTACCCAATTTTCCTCCTAATTTGTTGTGCTGGGTAAATAAATGGGTAAGGGTGTATTGATAGTCCGCACCGTTGCTAACATGGTTATCTATAAAAACATCTGGATCAATTAGATGAAAAATCTTGGTAAAGGTTTCTGTGTTTTTGGTATCCGTTTTTATAAAATCCCTATTAAGGTCATAGTTCTTGGCATTACCTCTAAAACCATATTCAACCGGACCGTTTTGGTTGGCACGTGTGGTACTGTTCCTATTAAGGGCGCCACCAACATTATAAACAGGTATGGTAGCAATAATGGTTTCTTTGGGCGTTTTAATTTCATTGCTTGCCAAATCTCTAAAAAGTAACATGGTAGCATCTATACCATCACTCTCCCCAGGATGAATACCGTTATTGATCAATAACATGGTATTGTTCGTCGCTAATTTTTTGAAATCGAAATCACCTTTGCTACTAAATGTTACCACATGTAGCGGCTTGCCACTATCAGTAGTGCCAATGGTCTGTATGTTTATAGTTGAAAATTCTTTGGCAAGTTTTATGTAAAAATCTATTACCTGTTCATAGGTAGCCGTTTCGGTTTTATTGGAAGTTTCAAACGGTGTAGGAAAATCTGTTTTAGTATCTTCAATCTTATTCTCGCAAGAAATCAATGAAAAAAACAATAATAGAGGTAGGATCGCTTTCATGAACAATCAATTAAATTGGTTTAAAGGCCATTAATTGATTGTAAAAATAAGGATTACTTTATTGGTTTATGCAACTTGGGTAATTTCTACAATTTTATTTCTATCAATGGGTTTTTGGTTAAAAGTTATGAGATGATGACTTTTACCTTTAAAATATTCCCATTGTTGTTGGTCACGAGGGTCAATTGAAGAGGTAACAATATTAATTCTAATTTTATCGGTAATGGGAAGATTGATGAAAGCTTCTAAAAACTCCCATCCATCCATAATAGGCATATTGATATCTAAAAATATAATTTGCGGAATTTGTTGTTCATTATTAAAAAAATTGATCATTGCGTCTATGGCAATTTTGCCATTTGCATATGATGCAATGGTATTACAATCTACGCTAGAAGAGATTAATTTTCGCAAACCAAAAACGGTAATTGCGTCGTCATCTATAATAGTGATATCACTAATTTTTTTCATTAAAGAAAATTTTAAATTCTGTTCCTTCTCCTTCTACACTACTAACTTCAACTTTACCGTTCATAGCGTCAATTTGGTTTTTGGTTAGGTATAGTCCTATACCTCTGGCATCTTTATGGTCATGAAAGGTTTTATACATACCAAAGAGTTTTTTGCCATATTTCTCCAAATTTATTCCTAAACCATTGTCTTTTATGGTCAATATTGAATAATTATCTTTTTTCTCTGCACTTAATTCAACCTTGGCTTCTCTTTCTGGGTGTTTATATTTTACCGCATTAGAAATAAAGTTGGTTAAAATGCTATCTAAATATGCCGGTACTGAACTTACCGTGAAATCTTCCGGTATGTTATTTTCAATAATGGCATTATTGTTTAAAATAAGTGAAGATAAACCTTGCTTAGCATCTGTTATCTTTTCATTTAAATAAAGTTCTTTAATTTCTATATTGGTGTTTGTATTTATTGAAACTACTTCATTTAAATTGTCTAAGGTTTCAAGTAAGCTATTAGAGGCCTTGGTCAACATTTCTACGATCTTTGTCTTTTCATCTTCATCTTTTTCGTTTTCTAAAAAGTTCAGCAGCATTGAAAAATTTGCCGAGTGAGAACGTAAATTATGTGAGACTATATGTGCAAAGTTCAGTAGTTTTTTGTTTTGTACCGAGGCAATGTTTATAATGTTTCTTAACTCTTTTTCCTTTTCTTTAAGTTTTGTAATGTCTAAACTAATGCCAACAATGCCATAAGCTATCCCTTTACTGTTTAATAATGGAATTTTAGAACTAAGAAAAGATGTAGACTTGCCGTCTAAAGTTGTTTTTTTTGTTTCCTTGCCAATAATAGGTTCAAGGGTATTCATTACTTTTAAATCCTCTTCTCGTATTTTTTCTGCAGCTTTTAAGGGGTACAGATCAAAATCATTTTTACCAATAATTTCTTTAGGGTCTTTTACGCCTAGGTATTCGCATTCCGCTTTATTGATCAATACCTTTCTGGATTCTGTATCCTTAATGTATACGTTAACAGGTAAATTGTCAATTAGCGTTCTTAACAGTTTTTCATTATCTATAGTTTTAATGTTTGCTTCAACCTGCTCATGTATATCTTGAAAAGTACCTATAAGACCAACCATTTCACCTTTATTATAAATAGGTTTCCCCCCGGCCATTACCCATTTTTCTTTTCCGGCAGCTGTTATGATCTGCAATTTTAAATTACTCCAAGCCTTCCCTTTATTTTGTGCTTCGTACAAAGCCATTGATATAGTATTTCTACTATGTCCCTCTTTGTAATAAAATAAGGCATTTTCAATGTTCGGAGAAAAATTTTGCGGTACCTCGTGTATGGCTTTGGTAGTTTCGCACCAAATAAGTTGATTTTCGGCAATGTTATACTCCCATCTACCAATTTTGCTAATTTCTGCTTGTTGTTGAAGAAATAGTTCTTTCTTGTTCAATTCAAGCTCATTGTTTACTGCATCGGTAATGTTACTTAATTGAATGATGGCCCCAACGATATTTTCATCAACATCATACCAAGGCGCATTGCTCCACTCGAACCAAAGCTCTTGTCCGTCGCAATCAGTGGCTTTATGAATGCCCATTGGCTGAGGATTACCGTTAAAACAATTTTCTATTACCATTTTCCATTTATGGCTTAAATCGGGAAAAACGTCAAATAAGCTATCAGATTTACAGCACTCATTATTTTTATTAAAAAGACTCGTCCATTTGTCAGAAGTCTGAACAATATTAAAATTAGTATCAATGAAGGCTGTTGGTGCCGGCAATTGTCTAATTAAGTACGAGGCATTTGATGTTAGGGGAACTTTTACCATACCGATGAAATTTCTTACGAATTTAACGGGAATGACATATTTAACTATATAATTGTTGTGAATGCTGCCATTTACGTTGTAAAAGATTTAAAAAACTACTTTTTAATTATGTTTTTACTTTTTGTTAAAATGAAACCTAAAAATAGAACCTTGCCCAGGTGTGCTTTCTACAGTGATTTTACCGTTCATGGCTTCCATTTGGTTTTTTGTGATGTAAAGACCAATACCTCTAGATTCTTTGTTTCTATGAAAGGTCTTATAAAGACCAAAAAGTTGGTCTCCATACTTTTCCAAATCTATCCCCAATCCGTTATCCTCAACGCTTAAAGTGGTATAGTTTTTATCTTCCTGTACGCTTAAAATTATGATAGGTTTTTTTTCTTCACACCTATATTTAATAGAATTGGTAATGCAGTTGGTCAAAATACTATTTAAATAGGCGGGTAATGCCTTAATGGTCGTATCATCTGAAATTTCATTAATGATTTTGCCGTTGGTCTGTTTAAGTAACCCAGCTACATTTTGCTCTACGACAAAAACACTTTCATTAAGGTTTAGTGACTTTTTTTCATTGTTTACATTTGATTTAACCGCTACAATCTCCCTTAGACCTTTAATTGTTTCAGATAAATTGTCAGATGCGTTAAAAAGCATTGTCATATACTTATTTCGCTGGGTTAGGCCTTTCTCGTCATTAAGAAAGTTTAAGAGCAACGAAAAGTTAGTAGCGTGTGTTTTAAGGTTGTGAGAAACCATGTGGGCAAAATTAAGAAGTTGATCATTTTTTTCTCTTGATGCCGAAATGGTATTCTTTAATTTTTTTTCTAATTTGGTTTGTGTGGTAATATTTTCTACAGTGCAGAGAATACTCTTTTTATTGTTTTTACCCACAACTAAATTACCTGTAACCTTTAAATTTAAATGATGTTTTAGTTTATTGGTGAAGGTGAATTTAACAGGCTTAAATGCGCCGTTTTCTTCTAATTGATCTGTTAAACTTTCTAATTTTCCGGTGACTGAAGAATTAACGAATTTTTTAAAGCTCTTGTTTAAGAAAGTGGCCTTCTCAAATCCAGATAATTTTAAAAATTGATGATTGACATTTATAAATCTTCCGGTTTCATAATCAACAATGGCAAGCCCTTGTGGAATTTTTTCAAATAATGGGTATTCATTAAGTTCGTCTTCTAATTTTGAAAGTCGAATATCAATTTGGTTTTCTTTGTCAACCTTTTGAATGGTTCCTATAATTCTAATGCATTTACCATCTTTAAACTTTGGTCTACCAATGGTGTTAACCCAAATAATATTTCCATTCTGTTGTTTAAGTTGAGCATTTATATTCCAAGGTTTACCTAGGTTAATAGCCTCATCCACTGCTTTTTGAATTATATTTTTAGAATCATCTACATAAAAATCAATAGCCTTTTCCAAAGTTGGTTCAAAGTCGGTTTTTACACCATATATTTTATTTACAATTGGTGTCCAGTGTAAAGAGTTGTTAATAATATCAAGCTCCCAACTGCCAATTTTTGCGACAGAACTTTTATTATTAAGTAACAGTTTTGTTTTATTCAGTTCCCGTTCTAATTCTTCTGTTTTTGAAATGGGCTCAACTTTAATGATCACACCAATTATATTTCCATATCCATCTTTCCAGGGATTTAAGTGCCATATGGAATCTTCGGATGAATAATGACAATCTTTAGCGTTGTATTTAAATTTAATATCCCGCAAACCGTCTAAACTATATTTTAAACGGGTAGAAAGGTCTTGAGACAGTTCAGGAAATAAACTTATAAAGTTTTCACCTTCTATTTGGTCAAGATCCAATTGAAAATTGGCAAGCCACCTAGGTGAAGCACTCATTAAATTAAAACCAGTATCTATTATAGCAATAGACGATGGAATTTGGTTGATCCAATCTAAAGAAAATGATGAACTATTTTTTGATTTAAGCATGGTTGGAAAGAATTTTCCTACTAAATTATAAGAATATTCTAACCTTGCCTCGTAAATTGTTGTGTTTTTGCGAAAAAGTGTGGTTGAGGTAGCCTTTTATGTTGTCAGGCCGATGAAATGCATCTATTTTCTTACAGAATCGGGTACTAGACCTGTATAATCGCCTCCATTGCGTATTACGTCTCTTACAATAGAAGAACTAATGTACGATTTGCCCGATGAGGTCAATAAAAACACGGTTTCTATCTCAGATAACTTTCTATTTGTATGGGCTATGGCCTTCTCAAATTCAAAATCTCCAGGATTACGTAATCCCCTTAAAATAAAATTAGCATCTACTTTCTTACAAAAATCTACTGTGAGTCCTTCATACGACTTAACGGATATAGATGGTACATCTTTGAAAGCTTCCTCAATAAATTTTATACGTTGTTCTAGACTGAACATGTATTTTTTGTCTGCATTTTTTCCTATAGCAATAATTACTTCATCAAATAAAGTAATACCTCTCATAATAATATCATGATGACCTAAGGTCAATGGGTCAAAAGAACCAGGAAAAATTGCGCGTCTCATAAATTGGTTTTACTTTCTAAATATAGGTAATTTAAGACAATGCCTCTGTTATAGCATGTTCAAATAACATGCCTAGGTCAATACCTGCCTCTTTTGCTTGTTGAGGTAAGATACTTTCAGTGGTTAAACCCGGTGTAGTGTTCATTTCCAATAAATAAGGCTCGTCACCAATAAAGATGAATTCACTTCGGGAAAAACCGGTCATTTTTAAAACATCGTATATTTTCTTGGAGGCTTGAGTAACATTTTTCAATTGTGTATCATTAATTCTAGCAGGGGTAATTTCTTGTGATTTACCTTCATACTTGGCTTCGTAATCAAAGAAATCGTTTTCAGAAACAATTTCGGTAAGAGGGAAAACAGTTGTTTCTCCCTTCAGTTTTAAAACACCTACGGATACTTCGGTTCCTTCAAGAAAACCTTCAATAATAATTTCATCGTCTTCTTTGTATGCTGTTTCAATGGCACTTTTTAGGTCTTTGGCTTCATATACTTTGGTGATGCCGTAACTACTTCCAGATTTGTTCGCTTTAACAAAACAGGGAAGTTTTACTTTTTCTATGATCTCATTTTCATTGATATCATCGCCTAAGTTTAAGTAATAAGATGGAGCTGCTTTAATGCCGTAAGGTTTAAGAACACTTAATAGATCTCTTTTATTAAAGGTAAGGGCGGCCTGGTAAAAATCACATGAAGTATGTTTTAGTCCTAAGAGTTCAAAATAGGCTTGCATTAAGCCATCTTCACCTGGTGATCCGTGAATAGCATTGAAAATACAATCAAACGTTATCGATGTGCCATTAAGGGGAATGGAAAAATTATTTCGGTCAATGGGGGTTTCCTTTTCATTATCATCGACATGAACCCATTTATCCTTAAAAATATGAATTCTATAAAGGTTGAACTTTTCTTTATCTAGGTAATTATAGACCACATTACCACTTTTAAGCGATATTTTATATTCACTAGAATAGCCGCCCATTATAATTGCAATATTTTTTTTCATCTATTTGGTCAGTTAAGAATGCTTTAGCAAAGATGAAGCATTGAAATAAAATATAAAAGAAAACCTTTAGCATTCATCTAAGGGAATTTATTTTTATGGATATGGTCTAACTATAGATCTATGCGCATGAATTGGTACGGGGGCATTTACTATATTTGTCGGGTCAAATAATATCTATGAGGAATTTTTTCAATTTTTTAAAAAGCAAAACCTTTTTAATTCAACTAGGTCTTGCGGTACTGGTATTGATAATCACCATTTTTCTTGTGTTAAGGTACTTGAACAGTACTACTAATCATGGTGAGTTTGTAGAAGTGCCAGACTTTTCTAAGAAGTCTGTCATGGAAATGAGAAAATCTATTGAAGAGGCCGGTTTGCGATATGAAGTGTTGGACTCTGCAAATTACAATCCAGATTATCCTAGATTTTCAATCATAGAACAAAACCCTACGGCAGGATCAAAAGTAAAGGAAAATAGAAAGGTGTATTTTACGGTAAATCCTTCTGGATATAAGAAAGTTACCGTTCCTCAAATAATTCAAGTGACCAAGCGTAATGCCTCTTCAATGTTAAAGGCAGTTGGTTTAGATGTACAAAGGGTTACCTATATAGATGAGTTGGGTAAAGATATGGTGTACCGTATAAAATTTAAGGGTAAGGATATTAAGCCGGGCGATAAGTTGCCAAAAACATCTAAGATAGAATTGATCTGTGGAAATGGTAGTATTACCGAAAGAGCCATTATTAAATCTGAATCAGAAGATTAGATGGAAGAGAACATGGAGCGCCCTGAGAATGAAGATGGCGAACTTTTTGAACATCATAGAGTTGTAGCGTCTAAAGGTCAAGTACCTTTAAGAGTGGATAAGTTTTTAATGAATTTTATTGAAAATGCTACACGAAATAAAATTCAACAATCTGCGAAAGATGGTCATGTTTGGGTCAATGATCAGATTGTAAAATCTAACTACAAGGTAAAGGCAGGTGATGAGGTAAAGGTCCTTTTTGAGCATCCACCGCATGAGTTTTTATTGGTTCCGGAAGATATACCTTTAGACATTGTGTATGAAGATGATGTATTATTGGTGGTGAATAAACCTGCAGGCATGGTTGTACATCCCGGGCATGGTAACTATTCAGGAACCTTAATTAATGCCTTAATACATCATACTGATAATTTGCCATCTAACAGTAACGAGAGACCCGGTTTGGTGCATCGTATAGATAAAGATACATCGGGCTTACTGGTCGTAGCAAAAACCGAAGCTGCAATGACCCATTTGGCCAAGCAGTTTTTTGACAAGACTTCAGAAAGGGAGTATATAGCTTTAGTTTGGGGTAATATTGAAGAAGATGAAGGCACTGTGGAGGGTCATGTAGGTAGAAACCCTAAAAATAGATTGCAAATGCATGTTTTTCCTGAAGGGGAAGAAGGTAAAGAAGCAGTTACCCATTTTAAGGTCTTGGAAAGATTAGGTTACGTTACTTTAGTATCATGTAAACTAGAAACGGGTAGAACACATCAAATTAGGGTTCATATGAAATATATAGGTCATACCCTTTTTAATGATGAGCGTTATGGTGGTGAAAAAATATTAAAGGGAACAACCTTTACAAAGTATAAACAATTTGTGGAAAATACCTTTAAACTATTGCCTAGACAGGCATTACATGCCAAAACTTTAGGTTTTGTACATCCTGTTACGGGTGAGCATATGAGTTTTGATTCTGAAATACCAGATGATATGGCCAATGCAATTGAAAAATGGCGTAGCTATAGCAAGAACAGTACAGCATAAGATTTTTCAATACCACTATTTAAACTCTTTTATATCTTTTGTAGGTCTTCAAGTTGATCATGTTTATTTTTGGAGAATTAAAATTGCATTATGAAAATTGTTATTTCTCCGGCAAAGTCATTGAACTATGAAAGTGACTTGCCAACAACTAAATATACATCGCCAGAATTTATTGAAGATGCTGAAAAGCTGAATAAAATATTAAAGAAGAAAAAGCCAAAAGCACTTTCTGAATTGATGTCCATTTCAGATAACTTGGCACAATTAAACTGGCAGCGTAATCAAGATTTTACTACACCGTTTACACCTGAAAATGCCAGACCGGCAATTTATGCCTTTAGCGGTGATGTATACCAAGGCTTAGATGCTTATACGTTAACCGAAGAGAAGATTGAAATTTTACAACAATCGCTCAGAATTCTTTCGGGGCAGTATGGTATTTTGAAACCTCTAGACCTTATGCAACCTTACCGTTTAGAGATGGGAACATCTTTAAAAATTGGAAGAAAGAAAAACCTATATGAATATTGGGGAGAAAGGCTTACCAATCATTTGAACAATGAAATGGAAGAAGGAGAGCTATTGGTGAACTTAGCCAGTAACGAATATTATAGTGCATTAAAACCGAAAAAAATTAAAGCAGATATTATTACTCCGGTATTTAAAGACTGGAAGAATGATAAGTTAAAGATAATTAGCTTTTTTGCCAAAAAAGCTAGGGGTTCTATGGTAAGGTATATTATTGATACAAATGCAAAAACTCTTGAAGATATAAAAGGTTTTAATTTAGATGATTATCAGTTTAGTAAAGAGCATACTTTAAAAGAAAATCAACCCGTTTTTATTAGATAAAATATTATTATCTCTTTTTCGTTCTAAAGTTATAACAATACGTCTATGAAAAGGGTTTATTTGCTATCTGTAATTATCGTTGTCCTATTATTCTCGTGTACTGATAGGGATGATGAGGTTAATCTTGTCAATATTCGTATTCATAATAACACAGAACTTTTTTTTAGTGAAGTAAGAATTGCGGATAAAGATACTGTGTATGAGAATATTGCGGCAGATGAGTTTTCAACTTATATGGAGTTTGAAACTGCATTCGCCAATCCTGCAATAGCGATACTTACAGATTCAACAAGTCTTAACTATTTTCCAACAGATGTTTTATCAGATTCCTTACCTATTGGTTTTTATACCTATGAAATATCTTTGGATGAAGATAACCAAGTAGATTTAACCTTTAGAATAGACGATTAGAACTATTTCTTTTTACTGATTTTTATTTTTTCTTCTACGGTAGGTCTCTTTTTAATTTTACGAGGTCTTCTTGCCCCGTAAGAATTATTAGATATTTTTCCTTTTTTAGATTTTCTGTCTCCTTTACCCATAATATTGTTCTTTCTATTAAAGTAAGTAATTTAGTCATGATCGGTCATTTTAATAGGCTCAAGAGAATAAATCACTAATGCAAAAGATTTTTAAGCATATTCACCCATATGAACCATTTATTGACGATTCTACTGAAAAACTTATAGTGGGGACCTTACCGCCACCTCGTTTTACTACTGGTGATTTAAAAGAAGGAGATGTAAACTTTTGTTACGGAAGCAGGGACGGGCAGCTATGGCCTATTTTAAATAAAATCTTTGATCTTAATTTGAAATTTGAAACCACTAGTAAAGCTATTGATCAGCGCAAAATATTTTTGAAGGATAGAAAAATTGGCATATGCGACATAGTAGCTTCTGCAGAAAGAGAGAAAATTGATGCTTCTGATTTAGGTATGCAGAATATAGCATTAAGAAATGTTCTCGGGTATCTAGAAAAATATCAAAAAATACACACCCTTTTATTTACAGGTGGTAATAGTAAAAATGGACCGGAATATTTTTTCCGAAAACATTTAAAGGAAAGTGCGGTAGCATTAAAATTGATTTCTAATGAGGTGCCTAGAATTCATGAGTTTGTACACCCAAGTACTAATAAACTCATAATAACGGTTTCGTTAACGGCACCTTCTGGTGCAGCAAATAGGGCAGTAGGTAGTTTGGATTTGTATAAGAAAATGAAAAGTGAAAATCCTAAATTCAATACTATAGACTTTAGAGTGTTACAGTATAGAAAATATTTTTAATAGAAGAGATGGTTCTGTAAGTGGATAAACTAAAAAGAGTCTTGCTTTTAAGACAAGACTCTTTTACGAGAACACTATATGAAAATGAAAATATTTTTTTGCTTATTTACACTGTAAAGATATATAGGCACTACTGTTTTTTGGAATATTTGTTGTCAATACAGACAATTTTGTGGTATACTTCTAGGAATATGATATTTCACAAAAATCATTCTCTAAATTCTCTTGGAATAGCGATATTTATGTTCGAAATTTAAAGAGTTTGTCGTAATGGTACGACTAAAAGTTTTTTAATATATGCAACAAAAAGAAAGATTAGCAGAATTTAAGAAATCTGTTCAAAATAAATTTAATGTTTACAATAGTCTATTCTTAAACCTTCCCTATGAGAATATTGAAAATGTAGGTATGTTGATTCCTTTATTACTGAATCAATCTGAAAAGGGATTAAGTGACGGACTAAACCCAAAAGAAATTCTTGAGAATTTTTTCGAGAATTTTGTAGAAATAAAATCAGAAAAAGAACAAATAGACTTTATGTTTCGCATCATACAGTATGTAGAAAGACAAGTTGTTCTTTATGATAGTGTAGAAGATGCGGCGTTCCCAAAGTTACACAAGCATTCTAGTTCATTGTCATTAAAAGATTATTTTCAGTTGGTTGAAAAAAATAAATCTTGGGATACTATTTGGGACAAGTTGAGTACGTTCAGTGCACGTATAGTTTTAACGGCGCACCCAACACAATTTTATACTCCGGCGGTTTTAGATATCATTACAAACCTTAGAACTTTAATATTAGAAGATAAAATTGATGAAATAGATGTAGGTCTTCAACAATTAGGCCTTACGTCTTTGATCAATGCAAAAAAACCGACACCATTAGATGAAGCCAAAAATATAATCTACACGCTAAGACATGTATATTATGATGCAATTGGTGATATGTATGCTTATATCAAGGGTAGTACAGGGTCAAAGAATTTTGAAAATCATGACATTGTCAAGTTAGGTTTTTGGCCTGGCGGTGATAGAGATGGAAATCCGTTTGTAACTGCAGATATCACCAGAGATGTAATGAACGAGCTTCGTTTAACGTTAATGAAGTGCTATTATAATGACCTTAAAGGTTTGGTGCATAAACTCACCTTTAAAGATGTACAAGAACCGTTGCAGAAGCTTAGGGGTAATTTATACACGGCCATGTTCGATAGTTCTAAGGATATTGGTTATGAAGATTTAATTGTTCCTTTAGAAGAAATACAATCCATATTAATAGAAAAATACCAAAGTCTTTATCTAAAAGATTTGGAGAAATTTATTGATAAGGTAAAGATATTCAAGGTGCACTTTGCTACAATAGATATACGTCAAGACCATAGTATGCATACCAAAGTTATGGTAGAAGTATTAAAAAAGAATGGTTTTATAAATGATGAGCTAAGTGAGTTATCTGACGAGGAATTATTGGATATTCTTTTGCATAAGAATTTAAATTTGGTAGCAGATGATTATGAAGAAGATATTGTAAAAGATACTATTAAGAATATACTTCAATTACAAACCATACAGGCTAAAAATGGAGAAGAAGGATGTAATAGATACATTATCAGTAATTCTGAAGATAAGTATTCCATTTTGTTTGTTTACGCACTGTTTAGATGGTGTGGCTGGGCAGACAAAGAAATAACGTTTGATATAGTGCCGTTGTTCGAAACAATGAACGGAATGGATACAGCTCAAGATACCATGAAGTTTTTATTCAGTTTACCTGAGTATATGGCCCATTTGGAAAATAGAAATAAAAAGCAGACTATAATGCTTGGATTTTCCGATGGAACTAAAGATGGAGGCTATTTAAAAGCCAACTGGTCAATTTTAAAGACAAAAGAAGAGCTTTCAGAGGTTTGTGATCAGAATGATATTGCTGCCGTATTTTTTGATGGTAGGGGAGGTCCACCGGCAAGAGGAGGTGGAAAAACGCATCGTTTTTATGCTGCCCAGACCAATAAAGTGGCGAACAATGAAATTCAATTAACTATTCAAGGGCAGACCATAACAAGTACTTATGGTACCAAAGAACAGTTTATTTATAATAGTGAGCAACTATTGACCGCCGGATTGTCTAACACAATTTTAGGAAAAGAAATTGTTATTTCTGATGCTGATAGAGAGTTGATTGAAGAGCTGTCAGAACTAAGTTTTAAAAAGTATGATGATCTAAAACACCATGATAAGTTTATGCCGTACTTGGAAAACATGAGTACGCTTAAATATTACACAAAAGCAAATATTGGTAGTAGACCTGGAAAAAGAGGGAATAAGGCCAAACTTGAATTGTCTGATTTAAGGGCAATTTCATTTGTAGGGTCATGGAGTCAATTAAAGCAGAACGTACCAGGTTATTATGGTATTGGTACTGCTCTTGAGAAACTTGAAAAAGATGGAAGATTTGAAGAGGCCAAAAGGTTGTACCAAGAAGTACCGTTCTTTCAAGCTTTGATGATGAACAGTATGATGAGTCTTACCAAATGTTATTTTGAATTGACCAGTTATATGAAAGAAAATAAGGAGTATGGTGCTTTTTGGGAGATTCTTCATGCAGAATATGAATTATCTAAAGCAATGCTTCTAAAACTATCTGGCATGGAAATATTAATGAAGAAAGAAGCAATTTCTAGGGAGTCCATCAAAATTCGTGAGAGTATAGTCTTGCCTTTATTGGTTATTCAACAATATGCGCTTCAAAGGATTGGAGAAGGTACGGAGTATAAAGAATTGTACGAAAAGATTGTTACCAGATCACTATACGGTAATATTAATGCTAGTAGAAACTCAGCATAGTTTTTTATAAAATAACATCCTAATAAAAGCCCGATTCAAAACATTGAATCGGGCTTTTTACTTTGTAGTATAAAGTGTACTATTTTTTATTCTGTTGAATTTTAATAGTCTCTTTATCTATATCAAAATCGTTTGTTTCTATATTGGTATTCCCCGTCGGGTTTGTTGGGTTATTTTGTTCTACTTTTCTTTTAAACTTTTTATTATCTTTTATAATTCCCATAATCTCAATTTTTTAGGTTCATATTTAAGATAACAAATTGAAAATGAGAACTCCGTTAATTAGTTAATAAAGCTTTGTTATAGAATGTTAAACTAAACTATTCAGTTTCACTTGGGCTAAGTAATGCATAAAACAATTTTATACCATACGCTATTTGTCCAATTTTTAAATTCTCATTAGGGCTATGTTGATTGTTATCTGGGTTCACCATTGGAACTATGAATGCAGGAATTTTTAGTTCATTGATAAATGGCGAAATAGGAACAGTACCGCCCATTATACGGATTTGAACAGGTTTTTCTCCAAATTTGGACTCCATGGTTTTAACTATGTTATTTCCAAAAGGGTTATTTAGATCGGTTCTAAAAGCATCCGTAACTGAGCCTTCCTTAATAGTAACAATTTTATCAAATTTTAGGCGGTCTTCCAGAGTGGGTTCCGTACTCATTACATGAAAACCTTGATTTTTTATGTGTTCTTTTACAAGGTTTTTAAGTTTTGTGCCATCACTTTCAGGTACTAACCTTAAATCTAATTCAGCTGTGGCGGTGGCCGGCACAATTGTTCTTGCTTTTTCTCCAACCCAGCCAGAGCCTAGTCCTCTAATATTTAAAGAAGGGTATTGCAATGCTTCTTGATAAAAACCGCCAACCTTTTCTGGGTTAGAAATGGCTAAATTGCTATTGATGACATCGGCATTGTCCGGAACGCTTTTTAAAATAGCTAGTGTTGCATCATCTAATGAGATTCCATCATAATATCCTTTTATAAGAACTTTTCCATTGATATCTTTCATTGTTGCTAGTAGTTGTGCCAATTGAAAACCGGGGTTAGGAGCGTAGTTTCCGTAATGACCACTATGTTGCGGTTTTATAGGTCCGTGAGTTGTTATTGATAATGTTGTGATTCCTCTACAGCCATAAACTATTGTTGGTTTCCCGGAAACGTGAACCGGACCATCGTTTATCACCAAAAAATCGGCTTTCAATAAATCTTTATACGTACGCACCGCTTGTGGTAATGGTGCGCTACTTTTTTCTTCTTCGCTATCTAGAATCACCTTTACATTAAAAGGTATGTCTATAGCATCTTTTTTAAGTGCGTCTATAGCATTCAAGAACATGATAATAGGACCTTTATCGTCTGAAGTTGATCTTCCAAAAAGGCGCCAGTCATAATTTATATCGTCGTTAAGTTCTGAGAAAGATTCAGTTTTCCAATCGTCTTCGGTTTTGGATTTTAAAACTACTTTATACGGATCTACTTGATCCCATTTTGTAGCGTCTACAGATTGCCCATCTAAATGCATATAGAACAAAATAGTTGGCTTGTTGTCGTCCATGGGTAGAGCGGCAAAAAATAATGGTAGCCCTTCGGTTTCTAAAATGGTACTATTAAATCCGCGTTCAGTGAATTTTTTTCTCAGCCAAAAAAGGTTAGAATCTATATCGTCTGCATTTAATGCATCATTAGGTATTGCCACAAATTCCCTTAATTCGCCAATAGCATTCGCTACTTTAGATTTTATTAAAATGGAGTCTTGAGAATGGGCGGTAAAAAGTAATAAAAGGAATGTAAGTGTAAGAAGTTTTTTCATGGTCGTTCATGTAAATATATTCTTTAAAAGTAAGGAAAATAGAGTGAATAATCTGTGTTGGTACCAATAACATGGTATATGGAAAATTATAAATTAATTAAAGAAAAATAATGCAATAATAATATTCTTATTTAATGCTAATTTTAATTTTTGAATTAAAAAATTGTATTACTTTGACACGTTATAAATTGTAAATAATGAAAAATTTCATCCAATATTTCTTATTGTTTTTTGTTCTTTATTCATGTTCTGATGATAATACAATTTCTGAGATAGAAGAGATTGATTCTGGAAATATTGAAGTTACTGTTTTGCTGGGATCCGATGCAGCAATTGGTGCTGTTGTAACTACGAATCCAGAAACAAGAACATTGGTAGTAGGAGAATCTGGTGTAGTGGTATTTGAAACTATTGATACAGGAAATTATGTAGTCAACGTGGTATTGAACCAAAATCCTGATTTTCTATATTTTCAAGAAGTTGTACTTACTAATAATGTTACTGAAAAGATAGTTTTTAAAATCCCTGAAATACCCGAATTAACTGAGCAAGATTTGGACATTGATTTTTTATTGAATGTGTCCTATAATAATTTGAGATCAATATTTAATGCAGACGCATATTTATCATATTGGGGGGATACTGGTACGGATATATTAAAAGCTAATCCAAATTTTAATGGTGGACTGGTTGATTTGGATGCCTATTCCTTTAATGCTCAATCTACTGTTATAAATCAGGTATGGGCAGAGCATTATATTCAAATAAGGGGCTTGAATTTGGGAATCGACTATTTATTGGATTCTTCAAATATTGTGTCAAGTGAGATAGATAGAAAAGAATTAGAAGCTCATTTTAAATTTTTAAGAAGCTTACTATATTTCAATCTGATAAGAATATATGGCAATCCTCTTTTAAGCGTAACAGCTGAAATAGATTTAAGCGGTCCGCCAAACTATCCTCAAAATCCAAGTACCACCTACTCACAAATAGAAGAAGATTTGCTTTATGCAATTGAAAATTTACCAGTTTTAAATAGTAATGATCAGGCAAATCAGTGGAGCGCAAGATTTTTGTTGGCCAAAGTCTATATGACCATGGCCGGTTTTCCTTTAAATGAATACGGTAAATACGGCAGTGCTTTAGAACAGTTAAAAATTCTGCAAGGGCAGTATGAATTAATGGCAGATTATAATTCAGTTTTTAACGAAGAAAATGAAGACTCAAATAGAGAAATTCTCTTTAAAATAACTTTTGATGGAAGTGAAGATTCCAAAAGTTCGTTTAACGATTATTGGGGACCTTTGGGTATTGCTTCAGAAGATGCTCTATTAATTGTTTCTGGTTTTGAAAATTCGTTCAATAGTTCCATGTCATTTGAAAATCCTGTTAGTTTTCCGATAGAAATTGAAGACAATCGGTTTAAGAATAACATAGCGACATTCTCTATTTCTGGTAATAATGTGGTTAATCAAGTAGATCCAAAGAATTGGAGACCATTAAAATGGTATAACGGAGAATTGCCTGATGCAGATTTTGAGTCTACATCGTTTGACTATCCTGTTTTTAGATATGCAGATGTATTGTTGTTGTTAGCAGAAGCTGAGAATGAAGTAAATGGACCAACTCCTTTAGCTTATGCAGCGATTAATCAAGTTCGGGAAAGAGCATTTGGGAACGAGAACAATGTACCTGGAAATCTTAATAAGGATCAATTCTTTGATGTAATTTATTTAGAGCGAAAATTAGAATTATGTTTTGAAGGCCATAGACGAGACGATTTAGTTAGATGGAACAAACTTCAAGAAGTTATAGATGGTTTTAACTCTACTAATGACTTTTCTAAAGATTACCAACCTCACGAGTACGTTTGGCCAATACCGCAATCGGAAATAGACTTAAATCCTAATGCGGTACAAAACCCAGGTTATTAGAAAGTAGTTTATCGTATAGTATTCACAAATTCTGAAATGGAGTTTACGCCATTAGCCGTTAAATGTTTAATAAAGGCAGAACCAATTATTGCACCTTTAGCGGTTTTGGTTGCTTGCTTAAATGTTTCTTCGTCTTTAATTCCAAAACCGACAATTTGTGGGTTCTTTAAATTCATTTTGTTAATGCGCTCAAAATAACTTTCTTGCTCTTGACCAAAACCGGATTTTGATCCTGTGACACTTGCAGAACTTACCATATAGATAAATCCGTTAGAGGCATCGTCTATTTGGTGAATACGGTCATCACTGGTCTGCGGAGTGATTAGAAAAATGTTTAAGAGTCCGTGTTTTTTAAAAATTTCCTCGTATTCTTCCTGGTAAACATCTAACGGTAAATCTGGTAAAATGAGTCCGTCAATTCCAATTTCTTGACACTTTTTACAAAATGCCTCAATACCGTATTGTAACATGGGATTAAAGTATCCCATAATAATCAGTGGTATAGAAACCGTTTTACGAATATTTTTCAGTTGACTAAAAAGAATTTCGGTGGTCATTCCATTTTTCAAAGCGGCGGTAGAACTTTCTTGAATTGTTGGTCCGTCTGCCAAAGGATCACTGAACGGTAATCCTATTTCAATCATATCAACACCATTGTTTTCTAAATCTTCAATGATTTTTACCGTATCGTTCAATGATGGGTAACCGGCTGTAAAATATATAGATAGAAGCTTTTTATCTTCTTTTAATTTTGATGTTATTCTATTGCTCATAATAAGGTTATGCTAACTTAAAGTAATCAATATAAGTGTTCAGATCTTTATCTCCACGGCCAGAAAGGCTAATAACGACCACATCGTCTTTTTTGAATTTCCTATGTTCAAAAATGGCAAATGCATGCCCTGTTTCTATAGCGGGAATAATACCTTCTAATTTTGATAATTCCAATCCTGCAGCCATGGCTTCATCATCTGTAGCCGAATAAAACTCTGCACGGCCAGATTTGTAAAGGTGAGAATGCATAGGCCCAACGCCAGGATAATCTAATCCGGCAGAAATGGAGTAAGGCTCGGTAATTTGTCCATCTATGGTTTGCATCAACATGGTTTTACATCCATGAATGATTCCTACTTTACCAAGTGCGGATGTTGCTGCGCTCTCACCAGAATCCACGCCTTTACCTGCAGCTTCAACTGCAATAATGCCAACCTCAGGCTCGTGTAGAAAATGATAATAGGTACCTGCGGCATTACTGCCACCACCAATACAAGCTACCACGTAATCTGGATTTTCACGACCTTCTTTCTCTTTTAACTGCCATTTTATTTCCTCGGATATTACCGATTGAAAACGAGTGACCATATCTGGGTAAGGGTGTGGACCAATGGCAGAACCAATGATATAATGAGTGTCTACCGGATTGTTAATCCAATCTCTAATAGCTTCGTTGGTAGCATCTTTAAGTGTTCTACTTCCAGATTTTGCAGGTCTAACTTCGGCACCCAACATTTTCATACGGGCAACATTTGGCGCTTGGCGTGCAATATCTATTTCCCCCATGTAAACAATACATTCCATACCCATAAGAGCACAAACGGTTGCCGTAGCCACACCGTGTTGTCCAGCACCGGTTTCGGCAATAATTCTAGTTTTGCCCAATTTTTGAGCCATAAGAATTTGACCTATGGTGTTGTTCACTTTATGTGCACCAGTATGATTAAGATCTTCTCTTTTTAAGTATATTTTGCAACCATGTTTTTCAGAAAGACGTTTGGCAAAATATAGGGGGGAAGGTCTACCCACATAATCTCTTAACAGCTGATGAAACTCTTTTTGAAAAGAATCTTCATGCATCAATTTTAAATAATTTTGGCGTAGTTCTTCTACATTTGGGTACAACATTTCCGGTATATAGGCACCACCAAATTCACCGTAGTATCCTTTTTCGTCAGCATTATAATTCATAGCGCTTCTTTAAACTTTTGTAATTCTTCAATATTTTTTAACCCTGGATCTATTTCAAATTTGCTATTTACATCAATGGCATAGCAGAATTTAGACTCGGGTGATTTCATAAACTCATTAATTTTATCAAGACTGTTCAAACCAATTCCCCCACTTAAAAAGAAAGGCTTGTTAGAAGGATAATTCTTAAGGACAGACCAATTAAAGGTATAGCCATTGCCCCCAGGAAGTTTCCCTTTAGTATCAAAAAGATAAAAATCGCACACATCTTCATAGGGCATTAAACTTTCAAAATCAAACTCATCTTTAATGGAAAATACTTTAATGATCTCAATTTTTTTATTCAACTTCATAAGTTCCTCTGCAACTTGTCTACAATATTCAGGGCTCTCGTGACCATGCAATTGAAGACCCTGTAATTGATGTTTTTTGACCAACGTAATAATATAGTCTATATCGGCATCAACAAAAACGCCTACTTTATTGATAGTGTGCGGTAATTCGGGAATTTCCCCATCAAAAAATCTAGCAGAATGTTCCCAAAATATAAAACCAAGATAATCTGGTCGCAATTGTGCAACTTCAGAAGTATTTAGTTTCATACCGCAGATTTTGAGTTTCATTTTATTTCTTTAGATCTTTAATAAATTGAATGGCACTCTCGCCTGGAGTATCGGTTTTCATAAAATTCTCTCCGATTAAAAATCCTTTATAACCATACGTTTTTAATTCCTTAATTGCTTCAATAGAACTTATTCCGCTTTCAGATACTTTTACAAAATCATCAGGAATTTGGGATGAAAGCGATTTACTGGTCTCTAAGCTAACTTCAAAAGTCTTTAGATTTCTATTATTGACTCCTAACATATCTATGCTGTGCATGATTGATTTATGAAGTTCGTCTTCATTGTGTACTTCTAATAAAACATCTAAACCTAAGCTTTTTGCCAATTCAGAGAATTTTTTTATTTCTTCTCTGGTTAGCACGGCAGCAATAAGAAGAATAACATCTGCGCCATAAGCTTTGGCTTCTATAATTTGGTATTCACTAATTATGAACTCCTTACGTAATAACGGTAATTGTGCCGATGCCCTTGCAATGATCAAGTCTTCTAAAGAACCACCAAAATATTTAATATCGGTAAGTACGCTCATACCACAAACACCCGCTTTTTCATACCCCATGGCAACCTGCCCAACATTTGCATTTTGATTGATGCTTTCTTTGGATGGTGATCTTCTTTTAAATTCAGAAATAATACCGGTGTCACTATCTTTAAGAGCTTGAGCCAGTGAAAAAGTCTCTCTGTTGAATAATACAGAATGTTCATATTGTGAAGAAGGGAAAATCAAATTTTTCAATTCTACTTCCTTTCGTTTATCCGCTACAATTTTGTCTAGAATATTCATTACATGTGTGTTTAGATAGTCCCATTTCATTGAGACGCAAAGTGTGCTGTTTAATTTTTGCTCAACTCTTGTATTTTCTTCAATGCGTTCAATCCTTTTCCACTTAACAAAGATTCTTTGGCTTTTTCAAATCCTTGAATAGGAGTTAGGTTATTTACTGTGGCTATGGCAATACCGGCATTGGCACAAACTACATTATTTTGCGCTTCTGTGCCTTTACCTTGTAATACATTCATAAAAATTTGAGCAGAAGATTCAATGCCGTCACCGCCGACAATATCGGTTTGTTTAATTTCCGGCACACCAAAATCAGAAGGCTTTAGCATTGTTTCGGTATGGTTAGAAATGGTTTTGGTATTTCCTGTCAATGATATTTCATCATAACCGTCCAAGGCATGTAGTACGGTAAAATTTTTATCTGTTTTTTGATAAAGGTATCCGTACATACGAGCTAATTCAAGATTAAAAACACCTACCATTTGGTTTTTTGGAAATGCAGGATTTACCATAGGTCCCAACATGTTAAAGAATGTTTTTACCGCCAGATCTTTACGAATAGGGGCAACGTTTTTCATAGCCGGATGAAATAGGGGTGCATGTAATACACAAATACCAGCCTCATCAATACATTTTTCTAAAAAGCCGGCATTGTTACTGAACTTGATTCCTAAAAACTCCATTACATTACTACTTCCGCATTTAGAGGAAACACCATAGTTGCCATGTTTGGTAACTTTTACACCGGCACCGGCAGTAACAAAAGATGCCAATGTAGAAATATTAAAAGTGTCTTTGCCATCACCACCAGTACCGCAAAGATCTATGGGGTTGTAAGCAGATAAATCTACTGCCAAGCATAAATCTAGCAATGCATCTCTAAACCCTTCTAATTCTTCAATGGTAATACTTCGCATCATATAAACGGTCAAAAAAGCTGCTATTTGACTTGTATTGTAGTCGCCTTTAGCAATATTGACCAATATGCGCTTTGCATCTTCTTTGGAAAGTATCTCGTGATTTATGAGCTTATTTAATGTTTCTTTCATTTTTTAAATACTATACAGTTCAACCTTAAGTTTAGTTCGCTTTAATATGATTTAAGCGTTCAGCCAGTTCTCTAACATTTTTTTTCCTTGAGGAGTAAGTACGGATTCTGGATGAAATTGTACCGCATGTACGTCGTATTTTTTGTGTTGTAAAGACATTATTTGTCCGTTTTCATCTACTGATGTTGCTTCTAGAGCATCTGGTAAATTAGTGTCTACGACCCATGAATGATATCTGCCAACTTCTATTTCTTTGGGAATATCTTTAAAAATTACGGCATCTTTGGTAATGTTGATCTTAGTGGCTATACCGTGGTATACTTCCTTTAGATTGATCAATGATCCTCCAAAAACTTCCGCTATTGCTTGTTGACCTAGGCATACCCCAAAAATACTTTTGGTTGGGGCATACTTTTCTATAATTGGTTTAAGAAGTCCGGCTTCATCTGGAATACCAGGTCCGGGAGATAATACAATTTTATCAAAAGCATCAATCTCTTCAAGTGTAAGTTGGTCATTACGCTTTACAACGACCTCGCATTCCAATTCTTCTAGATAATGAACAAGGTTATAAGTAAAGCTATCGTAATTGTCTATGACTAATATTTTTTTCATTTTAAATGTCTTCTGCTATTTCTAAAGCCTTGGTTAATGCACCTAGTTTGTTATACGTTTCTTGTAGTTCACTTTCTGGGTCAGAAGCAGCAACAAGACCTGCACCAGCTTGATAATGGAGATTATGATTTTTGCTTAAAAACGTTCTGATCATTATTGCATGGTTAAAGTTTCCAGAGAAATCCATAAAACCTATGGCCCCACCATAATAGCCCCTGCTAGTCTTCTCATATTTTTCAATAAGCTGCATGGCCATATGTTTTGGGGCGCCACTCAAGGTACCTGCAGGAAAAGTGTCTGCCACCACTTTCATGGTAGGTATATCTGGTTTTTTCATGCCTGTAACTTTAGATACCAAATGGATCACGTGAGAGAAAAACTGTACTTCCCTATAATTCTCGACTTTAACTACATTACCATTTCTGCTCAAGTCGTTCCTAGCTAAATCTACCAGCATAACGTGCTCACTGTTCTCTTTGTCATCGGTCTTTAGCTCCTTGGCGAGTTGTGCATCTTGTTCATCATTACCAGTTCTTTTAAAAGTACCGGCTATAGGGTGAATTTCGGCTTTGCCTTCGCTTACAATAAGTTGCGCTTCAGGTGAACTTCCAAAAATTTTAAAATCCCCGTAATCAAAATAAAACAAATAGGGCGAAGGATTTACCGAGCGCAAAGCTCTATAAACATTAAATTCATCACCTTTAAAACCTTGCGAAAAACGTCTACTTAAAACCAACTGAAATACATCGCCACGTTGACAGTGTTTTTTTGCCAAAGCAACATGCTCTCTATATTCCTCATCTTTAAGATTAGACTTTCGGTCACCATCTATTTTAAAGTTGTAAGTGGCAAAATTTCTAATATTTAGTAGTTGTTCCAGTTCTGGAATGTTATTATCGGTATTATAGCAATGCGCAAAAAGGTATGCTTCGTTTTTGTAATGATTGATTGCAATAATGTTTTGGTAAACCGCATAATACACATCTGGTATGCTTACCGAATCTGATTTTTGAGATATTTCCAAATCTTCAAAATACCGAACTGCATCATATGACATATAACCAAATAGTCCATTATTAATGAATTTATAATCATTGCTATCTGCCTTAAAAGCTTTGCTGAAAGAATCAATACTTTCAACAACGTCTATTTCTGGTGTTATTTTAATTTCTTCAACCGCACCATCGGGAAATTGTTTTGTAATGATTTCGTTTTCCACTTTAATCGATGCAATAGGATTGCAGCAGATATATGAGAAACTGTTGTTATTGGCATGATAGTCGCTACTTTCCAAAAGAATACTATTTGGAAAACGGTCTCTAATTTTTAAATAAACACTTACCGGTGTTACCGTATCGGCAAGAATTTTTTTATGGTATGTTTTAAATTGATAGGCCATAGGTACTTTTATAAAATAAAGAAGGCTTGTCGTGATGACAAGCCTTTATATAGTTTTACTACAATGATGCTTTGCTCACGATGTTTTTCGTAAGTTGTTCCACCACCAAGTATTTGCGATTAAATTTTTCATTGAGGTTCAAATATAAAAAGGAAATTTAAACTTACAAACTTTACCTTATCAAAAATAAAAATCCCTTTGAATATATCTCAAAGGGATTTTAAATTGTTGTAATTCCACAAGTTTTATAGCTATCTAAAGCTTATAGTGCTAAATCTACCACTAAATCAAAGTCATCATAAATAGCTTTGTCACCTAAATTATCAAAAAAGCTTCCTGAGCCATATTTAATATCATATTTAGTTCTATCTATTTTAAGCGTAGCTGAAGCCTTATTTTCAAACATAGATACAACTAAAGTAACAGGCTTGGTAATTCCTTTAATTGTAAGGTCACCGGTTACCGTATATGAGTTATCGTTCATGGGTTTAACCGAAGTAAAAACCAATTTGGAAGTTGGGTTGCTTTCAACACCAAAGAAATCTGCAGACTTCAGGTGTCCCTCTAATTTTTCTTTTCCTTTTCCTGCTTCTAGGTCGGTAACAACTATAGAAGTCATATCAACTACGAATTCTCCACCAACTAATTTTTTGCCCTTCATTTCTAAGTGACCAGATTTTAGATTAATGTTTCCATCATGTGAACCAGTAACCTTATATCCTTTCCAGGTAACTTTACTTTCGCTGACTTTTACTTCTTTCTTTTCGCCATCAATTGGGGTGGTAGCGGTTGCAGAGAAGCCAAAAACAGCTACGAATACTAAACTTAATAATGATTTTTTCATGTTTCTAATTTTAAATGATTGTGTTTAATTTATATGTGTGTAATTATTTGTTCTTGTGAATATCTCACCTTTGGGTAGTGTTGCGTATCATCTTCGGTTGATCTATAACCGACAGCTAAAACTACTGCTGCGTTTAGACCTTTTTTGGTTAAGCCCAAAATTTTATTATACTGTTCTTTATTAAAACCTTCCATTGGGCAAGTATCTATTTCCATTTCTGCAGCAAGGGTCATTAAGTTTCCTAACACAATATATGCTTGGTTAGATGACCATTTATTTTTATCGTCATTAGGTAGGTCTAATAGTGCAGATTTAATACTTTGGGAATACCCCTCAAGATCTTCTTTTGTAACCCCTCTAGTGCTTACGATATTATCTATATAATCGTCAATTAATGCTTCGTCAAAATTAGGTTTGTTAGCAAGAACGAAAAGGTAAGATGAATCGGTAATTTGTGGTTGGTTGTATGAAGCTTTTCTTAACTCTTGTCTAATATTATCATTTTTAATAACATAAATTTCATAAGGTTGTAAACCATAAGAGGAGGCTGTTAGTTTTGCCCCTTCTAGTAAAGTGTCAAGATCAGCCTTACTAACTTGTTTAGAGCTATCGAATTTTTTAGTGGCATAGCGCCAGTTTAATTTATTTAATATCGTATTCATAGTTGTGCTTAAAATTTATCTAATAATTCATTGAATTGATGTAACTCTTCTTCTGTAAAATTTTTAAGCATATTTTCTTCTGCTTCAAAAAGTATTCCATCAATTTGTTTTAAGATGTTCAATCCATCTTCGGTAATTACAATTTCTACTTTTCTTCTATTTTTTTCGCATACGGTTCTGTTAACATATCCCTTTAAAATTAGCTTATCTACTAAGCGGGTAGTGTTACTCATTTTAGTAACCATTCGCTCATTAATTGTAGAAAGGTTTGCAGGTTTTCCATTTTGCCCTCTTAATATTCTTAGTACATTAAACTGCTGAACCGAAATGTCAAAAGGCTTCAACACCATAGAAACTTCCTCATTTAGTTTATTGGCTACCAGAGCTACATGAATTAATGTCCGTTTGGCCAACGGCATTTTTTTGTTTGTTTTTAAAATTTCCTCTACATTCATGTGTGTACAATAATTGTATGTACAAATGTAAAATTATTTTGTTAGGATTAGTGATTGTTCAGATTAATTTTTTGTTAAAAATAGTTGTGAGGTATAAATAAATAAAAATCGATTATTTTTACGGTATATAATTTACACTATGGCAGATTTATCACAACAAGAATGGGAAGAGCAATTGGAGAAAGATTCTAATGCAATAATTCTCGATGTAAGAACAGAAGAAGAAGTAGAGGAAGGTATAATTCCAAATTCAATTAATATAGATATCTATAAAGGACAAGAGTTTGTGGCTGAACTTGAGAAGTTAGATAAGACCAAAAATTATTACGTGTATTGTAGGTCTGGTAATAGAAGTGGTCAAGCTTGTGCAATTATGAAGAATTTAGGTTTTGATAAGGCTTTTAATCTTCAAGGCGGATTTATGAATTGGGAAGGAGAAACCGCTTAATTTTATTTCTTTAAGAAAATATGCCCGCTTTACAGCGGGTTTTTTATTTTTATGAAATGAAGGAAGATTTGCTTCATTTTATATGGAAGTACAAAAAATATCCAGTAAATGGATTAGAAACTACATCTAATGAACCCGTTTATATAAAGTCTGCCGGGACCCATAATCATTTAAGTGGTCCTGATTTTTTTAACGCGCAAATAGAATTGAATGGTCAATTGTGGGCAGGTAATGTTGAGATACATGTAAAATCATCAGACTGGTATGCGCATAACCATCAAGAAGATCGTAACTATGATAATGTAATTTTACATGTAGTATGGGAAGATGATATAGGTGTATATAGAAAAGATGGAGGTCAAATACCAACACTTTCCCTTAAGAACTATATTCCTGTGCAAGTGCTAGAGAATTATCAAAAATTGTTCAATCTTAAAAACCATAGGTTCATAAACTGTGAAAATGATTTTGACAAGGTTGACGGATTTATAAGGAATAATTGGTTAGATCGCTTGTTTATAGAGCGTTTGGAACAAAAATCGGTCTACATTAATGAATTATTGCGCTATACCAATAATAACTGGGAACAAGTTTTGTTTTTAATGTTATTAAAATCTTTCGGGTCAAAAAATAATCGTGAAATATTTGTTGAAATAGGCAAGTCTATTGATTTTTCGATCATTAGAAAATTGTATAAAAAGCCACTTCAGATGGAAAGCTTGCTTTTAGGGCAGGCAAATTTATTGGAAACTACCATAGATGATGATCAGTACTTAAGTGAATTAAAAAAGGAATATACTTTTCTGAGCCATAAGTTTAATTTGATCTCGGTTTTCAAGTCCCCAGAATATTTTAGGCTTAGACCAATGAACTTTCCTACTATAAGATTAGCCCAATTGAGTGCCATTTATGCTGAGAATAATAATTTATTCCATTCATTGATTGAAAATAATGAGTTAGATTTTCAGGAATATTTTAAAGTAGGTACTTCTCAATATTGGGATACCCATTATAATTTTGGTAAGAACTCTAAAAAAGGCAAAAAGAAAATATCAAATTCATTTTTAAATTTATTGATCATTAATACCATAATACCTTTAAAGTTTGCTTACAATAGGTATAAGGGCGCTCAGGATAATGAAGGTTTATTTAAAATGATGGCTAAAATTAAAAAGGAAGAAAACAGTATTATAGCTAACTTTGATAAATTAGAAACATCAATCCTTAGTGCTAAAGATTCTCAAGCCTATCTTCAATTGTACAATAATTACTGTACAAAAGATAAATGTTTAGATTGTGCCATAGGGGTATCTTTATTGAATGTAAAAGTCTAATTTTATACGTAATGAATGTATTCTATAAATTATTGCTTTATTTTCAAAAAAGAGGATTCGAAGTGTGCGGTAGAATTGCCGAGCGCTTGGGTATAAGGGCAAGAGTGGTTAGAACTTCTTTTATTTATCTGACCTTTGTAACAGTAGGTTTTGGTTTTGCTCTTTATCTTTTTCTCGCCTTTTGGTTGAAAATTAAGGATCTTGTTTATACCAAACGAAATTCTGTCTTTGATCTGTAGTATATGATAAACTTGTTTAAGTCTAAAATATATTTGGCGCTGACATTAATGCTAATGGTTTTGACCTTTGGTGTGTTGGGCTATAGGTTTATTGCAGATTATAGTTGGGTAGATGCTTTTTATATGACTATAATTACGGTCACTACTGTAGGGTTTTCCGAAGTAAGGCCTATGGGACCAGAAGGCAAGATCTTTACAATAATTCTTATAGTTACAAGTGTATTTATAGTTGGTTTTGCAATATCAATAGTCACCGAATACCTACTTTCCAGAAATTCAGTAGAACTGCTTAAAAAGAAGAAAATGAAGAATGCTATCGAAAATTTAAATCAGCATGTGATCGTCTGTGGTTTTGGACGAAATGGAATGCAAGCGGCAGAAAAATTAAAGGCGTATAGGCGACCTTTTGTGGTAATAGAAAAAGATAAGGAGATAATAGAAAGGTTTGAAGATGACGTATTGTTTATTGAAGGCGATGCAAATGATGATGATGTGCTATTGCAGGCAGGTATAGAGCGAGCAAAATTTTTAATAGCAACATTACCTGATGATGCAGCTAATCTGTTTGTAGTATTATCGGCAAGGCAAATGAAGAAAAATCTATTCATTATAAGCAGAGCTTCTTTAGTAAATTCTCAGAAAAAATTGTTTTTGGCAGGTGCTAATAAAGTAATTATGCCAGATAAAATAGGTGGAGACCATATGGCATCCTTAGTAGTGATGCCGGATTTAATAACGTTTATGGACAAGCTTTCCACAGAAGGTGAAAACACTACTAACCTAGAGGAAGTGGCAATAGAAGATTTTTCGGATCAAATAGAATGTAACTCTTTAAGGGATTTGGATTTAAGAAGAAAAACCGGATGTACCATAATAGGTTACATATCACCTGATGGTAATTATATCATCAACCCAGAAGCGGATATGGAACTGCAACCAAAAAGTAAGGTCATTGTGCTGGGAAGACCGGAACAAATTAAAAAATTAAACGAGATGTTCCATATAGAATAATCATCTTTCTATCATATATATTTGATTGCATCCATTATTTTTAGGATATTGCTAGACTAACTGACTAATTCAAAAAATTTTAAAACTTATGAAGTATAGACTTCTAACTCTATTAACACTGTTGATACCATTTCTTTCAATTGCACAAGAAAAAGGTTTGGATGAAAAAGTAAATGACGCCTTTATGCCTTTTGCAACGTGGTGGGAAGCTACAGTATTGACTTCTGTTCCAATTGCCGGGTATAACATACCAATTGTATTGATTCTTTTGATAGCAGGAGCTACCTTTTTTACCATTTATTTCAAATTTCCGGGTATAACTAAATTTCCATTGGCAATTAATGTTGTAAGGGGTAAATATGAGGAAATTGAAAAATACGGGCTGGAAAAAGTCCAGCAGCATATGACCGAAGATGGTGATATACCTGATACTATTAGAGACGAAAGTGAAGAGGGTGAGGTAAGTCACTTTCAAGCTTTGGCAACTGCTGTTTCTGGTACAGTAGGTCTGGGTAATATAGCGGGGGTTGCCGTAGCAATTGCTTTGGGTGGTCCTGGGGCAACATTTTGGATGATCGCTTGCGGACTTATTGGTATGTCAACAAAATTTGTAGAATGTACTTTAGGGGTTAAATATCGTGATGTAGGTCCTGATGGCACTGTTTACGGTGGTCCAATGTACTATTTGTCGCGTGGACTTAGTGAAAGTAACTTTAAGATTTTAGGTAAAATATTAGCCGGTATCTTCGCAGTGCTATGTGTGGGTGCATCTTTTGGTGGTGGTAACGCTTTTCAATCTAATCAAGCTGCCGTACAATTGACTTCAATGTTAAATTTAGAAGGTGGGGCTACAGGTGTGATTATTGGAGTAATACTTGCGGTATTGGTAGGTATTGTAATCATTGGAGGAATTAAAAAGATTGCCAGTGTTACAGAAAAGATAGTTCCTTTTATGGCAGGTATTTATGTATTGGCTTCTTTGGTAATCATATTTGCAAACATAAAATATATAGGTGATGCATTCGGGATGATTTTCGCTGGTGCATTTTCTCCAGATGCTGCAATTGGTGGTATTATTGGGGTTATCATTGTAGGTTTTCAAAGAGCGGCTTTCTCTAATGAGGCTGGAGCAGGGTCTGCTGCAATTGCACACTCGGCGGTAAAGACAAGATATCCGGCAAGTGAAGGTATAGTAGCGTTGTTGGAACCGTTTATTGATACCGTGGTAATTTGTACCATGACCGCGTTAGTGATCATTTTCTTTAATATGGATGCCGGTGCTTTTGATTATGGTAATGGTATTGGTAGTACCGTAATGTTAAATGATACTGGAGCATATGTTGGTGGTGTGGACTTAACTTCAATGGCATATGACTCTGTAATACCTGGGTTTAGATATGTACTTACCATTGCAATTATACTATTTGCCTTTTCAACAATGATATCTTGGTCTTATTACGGACTTCAATCTTGGAAATATTTGTTTGGAAGAGGGAAAACTGCAGATATCGTTTATAAGGTTCTTTTCTTAATGTTCGTGGTTATTGGTGCAGCAGCAACGCTTGACGCTGTAATCAAGTTTTCAGATGCTATGATTTTGGCATTGGTATTTCCAAATATGATAGGTCTGCTTATCCTTTTCCCTAAGGTTAAGAAGAGTTTTGATAGGTATTTGACAGCCATTAAAAAGGTGTACTAATATTTTTATAGATTTTGAAAAATCTCAAATCCCACTTCAAGTTTAATAAACAAGAACGAAGTGGGATTTTCTTTTTGTTGTTATTGCTTATCCTTGTTCAAATAGGTTACTATGTCTACAGATCCTATTCTTCAAAAGTGTCAGGTCCTTTAATTTTAGAAAATTCCCTTCAGGTCCAGGTAGATTCTCTTAAAACCATAGCAGCAAAGAATAATAAGGAGCGTGTCTACCCATTTAATCCTAATTTTATTACTGATTTTAAAGGATATTCTTTGGGTATGACAGTAGAAGAGATTGATAGGCTACATGAATATAGAAAGCGAAATAAGTTTGTGAATTCAGCGGAAGAGTTTCAGGAGGTTACCAAGGTTTCAGATTCCTTATTAAATGTAATCTCTAAGGATTTCAAGTTTCCGGAATGGACACAAAATGCTAAACCTAAACCTGCCCATGAGTCTAGGTCTATTAAATCTGAAAAGGTCAATAAAATAGTTTTGAAGGATTTGAACACTGTTACTGCGCAAGACTTGCAGAAAATAAGTGGAATTGGTGAGAAATTGTCTGCTAGGATTATAAAATTTAGAGATAGGTTGGGTGGTTTTTTAATCGATGAGCAATTGTATGATGTTTATGGTCTTGAAAAAGATGTGGTAAAAAGAACTTTGAAAGAGTTCAGGGTGATCAGTAAACCAAAAATCGTGAAAATTAACGTAAATATTGCAACTGCTTCAGAATTGTCAAAATTGATATATCTTCAAAAACACGTATCAGAAAGCATAGTAAATTATCGTAATCTCAACGGAAGTATTAATTCTTTGAACGAATTATCAAAAATAGAAAATTTTCCTATAGAGCGTATTGATAGAATTGCCTTATATTTGTCATTATAAAAATAACGCTATGCAAAGTATGTACTTCACCGAAGAACATCAATTATTTAGGGCCAGCCTTAAAGATTTTTTACAAAAAGAAGTAGTTCCCCATATAGACAAGTGGGAAGAAACAGGGACTATAGAAAGGTTTATTTGGAAGAAGTTTGGGGATATGGGCTATTTTGGTTTGGCAACTCCTGAACAAGATGGTGGACTTGGACTTGATCTCTTTTATACTATTATATTGTTAGAGGAACTTCAGAAAATTAATTCTGGAGGATTTGCGGCGGCAATATGGGCACATGCATATTTGGCAATGACCCACTTGAACAAAGAGGCAGATTCTTTTTTAAAGGAGAAATATCTGCGTCCAAGTGTAGATGGTGTTAAAATTGGCTGTTTATGTATATCTGAACCTTTTGGTGGTAGTGATGTAGCTGCAATGAGAACAACTGCAATTAAAAAAGGTGATCATTATGTTTTAAATGGTTCTAAGACCTTTATTACTAATGGGGTGTATGCGGATTATATGATTGTTGCGGCTAAAACAAATCCTGAATTAGGGAATAAAGGAATAAGCATATTTGCAGTAGATAGAAACAGTGAAGGTGTAACGGCTAATAAGTTGAATAAACTGGGTTGGCGAGCATCCGATACTGCAGAATTGGCTTTTGATAATGTTAAAATACCTGTTGAGAATTTAATGGGTGTTGAAAATATGGGTTTTTCTTATATAATGGAGCACTTTTCATTAGAAAGGTTGATCATGGGGGTAAATGCCCATGCCCGTTCTGAGCATGTTTTGGAGTATGCATTGAATTATATGTCAGAAAGAGAGGCGTTTGGTAAATCTATTAATCAATTTCAAGCGTTAAGGCATAGGGTAGTTGATCTTTATGCGGATATAGATATGTGTAAAGAGTATAATTACTCTGTAGCCTATAAATTGGATAAGGGGCAATATGTGGTGAAAGAAGCCACTATTTCAAAATTGAAATCCACAAAGGTTGCAGATGAGGTTGCTTATGAATGTTTGCAATTTTTAGGTGGTTACGGGTATATTGAGGACTACCCCATGGCACGAAATTTTAGGGACAGCAGGTTAGGACCTATTGGTGGTGGAACATCTGAAATATTAAGGGAAATAATTTCTAAGATTATCATTGATAAGAAAGAATATAAGCCTGCTACGGTTTAGTTCTAGAAATTTAAAAGTTTAAAAAATAGATTAAAGGTTGCCCATTTAAATATAGTTAGTATATTTGCAGCCTTAATCATAAAGAAAGGAGGTTGTAGCCCATGTTAATAATACCAGTAAAAGAAGGAGAAAACATCGATAGAGCTTTAAAGCGTTTCAAGCGTAAGTTTGATAAGACAGGTACAATGAGACAGTTGCGTAAGCGTCAACAGTTCACAAAACCTTCAGTTGAGCGTAGAGCACAGATACAAAAAGCAGAATATATTCAAGGTCTAAGAGATCAAGAAGAAGTTTAGGCTTTGTTTTAGAAAATAAAAATCCCGCAATTTGCGGGATTTTTTTTTGCTCTATATTCAAGTAATTTAAAACTTTGATACCTTTAGGTAATGTATTTATCAGAATTTATATCATACCTCACATTAGAGAAAAAATACTCTGCACATACGGTTAAGGCGTACCAAAATGATATTCTGGAGTTTAAGAATTTTTGTGGGTCTAATTATGAGATTGAAGATATTGATACGGTAGAATATGTTTTAATTCGTCATTGGATAGTAGAATTGTCTGAAAAGCAGATTGATAATAGGACAATAAATAGGAAAATTTCATCATTGAAGGCGTATTTTAAATTCCTTCAAAAAATTGATGTGACTACTGTTAGTCCTTTGAGTATGCACAGAGCATTAAAGACAGCAAAAAAGATAGAGATTCCTTTTTCTGAGCTTGAGATGGAGAAAGTATTATCTGAAATTGAATATGCTGATGATTTTGAAGGGGTGCGGGATGAATTATTAATACATGTTCTTTATGTTACCGGTATGCGTAGGGCAGAGGTTATTTCTTTAAAAGTGTCAGATGTAGATTTTGCGAATATGACCATAAAGGTGCTGGGTAAAAGAAATAAAGAGCGGCTTGTGCCAATGCTTTTGGAAACAAAGGAAAAGTTTAAGATTTATTTGGATTACAGAAAGGGTTTAAAGGAAATTAATGACGGTTCATATATATTTTTGACTTTGTCAGGTAATAAAATATATGAAACACTTGTTTATAGATTAATAAAAAAGTATTTTAGAGAGGTTTCCTCAAAGGTGAAAACGAGTCCGCATATTCTTAGGCATACGTTTGCAACACATCTTTTGAACAAAGGTGCAGATTTAAATGCGGTCAAAGAATTATTGGGTCATTCTAGTCTGGCATCAACCCAGGTATATACGCATAATAGTATTGCTGAATTAAAGAAAGTGCATGCTAAAGCTCATCCAAGGGGAAATAAAAAATAAATGTTTAATCTGGCTAAATTCTTAAGGCCTATAAATTTCCTGACTATGAAAGTAAATACGCAATCGGTAAATTTTAATGCAGACAGAAAATTGATAAATTTTCTTCAAAACAGACTTGATAAGGTGGAAACCTTTTATTCTAAGGTAATTAGCTCTGATGTTTATATGAAAGTGGAAAATACGAGTGCAAAGGAGAATAAGATAGTTGAGATTAAAATTTCTGTACCTAAAGATAAATTTGTGGTAAAAAAGCAATGTAAGTCATTTGAGGAGGCTGTGGATTCAGCTTGTAGTTCGCTGGAACGCAGGCTAATAAAACAAAAGCAGAAATTAAGATTACAAGTTTGAGAAAAATTTTTCAAAATTTGTTTTGAATAAATAAAAAATACTATACATTTGCAGTCCGTTAGAAATAGCGGGCTTTTTTATGACAGAAAAAGTCGTGAAATAAGCCGATGTAGCTCAGCTGGCTAGAGCAGCTGATTTGTAATCAGCAGGTCGTGGGTTCGAGTCCCTCCATCGGCTCTGAAGTTCTTTAAAATAATAGTTTGAGGGGAGATACTCAAGCGGCCAACGAGGGCAGACTGTAAATCTGCTGACTACGTCTTCGCAGGTTCGAATCCTGCTCTCCCCACAAAACTTTTTACTTGAAGGATTTTATTGAAATATTGTAATATTATAAGCGGGAGTAGCTCAGTTGGTAGAGCGTCAGCCTTCCAAGCTGAATGTCGCCGGTTCGAACCCGGTCTCCCGCTCTATAAATTTTGACAGAAATGTCATTCCTGCGAAGGCAGGAATCTGCCATTTGGTAGATTCAACACTTTACGCCGGTGTAGCTCAGGGGTAGAGCGTTTCCTTGGTAAGGAAGAGGTCACGAGTTCAAATCTCGTCATTGGCTCAATTAAGGTATAAATTTGTACACTAATATAAACTAAGATTAAAATACATTAAACATGGCAAAGGAAACTTTCGATCGTTCCAAACCGCACTTAAATATAGGTACTATTGGACACGTGGATCACGGTAAAACTACATTGACTGCTGCTATTACTACTGTTTTGGCAAATGCAGGTCTTTCTGAATTGAGAAGTTTCGATTCTATCGATAACGCTCCTGAGGAAAAAGAAAGAGGTATTACAATTAACACTTCTCACGTAGAGTATTCTACAGCTAACCGTCACTATGCACACGTTGACTGTCCGGGTCACGCGGATTATGTAAAGAACATGGTTACTGGTGCTGCTCAGATGGACGGTGCTATTTTGGTTGTTGCTGCTACGGATGGTCCTATGCCTCAAACTCGTGAGCACATCCTTTTAGGTCGTCAGGTAGGTATTCCAAGAATCGTTGTATTCATGAACAAAGTGGATATGGTTGATGATGCTGAGTTGATCGAATTGGTAGAGATGGAAGTAAGAGAATTACTTTCTTTCTATGAGTATGATGGTGATAATGGTCCTGTGATCGCTGGTTCTGCATTAGGTGCATTGAACGGTGAGCAAAAATGGGTTGATACGGTTATGGAGTTGATGGAAGCTGTTGATAACTGGATCGAACTTCCTGCTAGAGATGTTGATAAGGATTTCTTAATGCCAGTTGAAGATGTATTTACTATTACTGGTCGTGGTACTGTTGCTACTGGTCGTATAGAAACTGGTATTGCAAACACTGGTGATCCTGTTGAGATTATTGGTATGGGTGCTGAGAAATTGAACTCTACTATTACTGGGGTTGAAATGTTCCGTAAAATATTAGATAGAGGTGAAGCTGGTGATAACGTAGGTATCTTGTTAAGAGGTATTGAAAAATCTCAAATTAGCCGTGGAATGGTAATCTGTAAGCCAGGTTCTGTAAAGCCACATGCTAAATTTGAAGCTGAGGTTTACGTATTGAAAAAAGAAGAAGGTGGTCGTCACACACCATTCCATAATAACTATCGTCCACAGTTCTACGTAAGAACTACTGACGTAACAGGTAACATTTCTTTACCTTCTGGAGTTGAAATGGTAATGCCAGGTGATAACCTTACGATTACAGTTGAGTTGATTCAGCCAATCGCATTAAGCGTAGGTTTACGTTTCGCTATCCGTGAAGGTGGTAGAACAGTAGGTGCTGGTCAGGTTACTAAGATTATAGATTAATTTAGTCTTAAAAGAGTATTGTGTATAAGGGTGTTCTGCTCAAGCGGGACACCTTTACATGCAAATAATAGAATTGGTGATTTGGTTCACCGTTCATACGGGTGTAGCTCAGTTGGTAGAGCACTGGTCTCCAAAACCAGGTGTCGGGAGTTCGAGTCTCTCCTCCCGTGCACAATAGAATTTGGATGAATAATCCTATTTGTTGAAATTGTAAAACAGTATTTAAATGTTCACATATATAAAAGAATCCGTTGAAGAGTTAAGGAATAATGTTACTCTTCCTTCACGTGCAGAATCATCTAATTTGATGGTTGTTGTAGCTGTGTTTTCTATCCTTTTTGCTTTGGCTACTTGGGGTGTAGATACGGTCTTTAGTAAGGTGATAAAAGCATATTTCAACTACGTTTTAAACTAATAGGACTATGTCAGAGGTTTTAGAGAAAAAATGGTACGTTGTACGAGCTGTAAGTGGTCAAGAGAATAAAATCAAAGGATACATTGAAAGTGAAGTAGAGCGTCATGGTTTTTCAGACTATTTAGAGGATGTTCTTGTTCCTACTGAAAAGGTAGTTCAGATTAGAAACGGCAAGAAAATTAATAAAGAAAGGGTTTATTTTCCTGGGTATATCATGATCAAAGCCAATTTAGGTGGGGAGATGGTGCATATCATACGTTCAATAACCAATGTTATTGGGTTTTTAGGGGAAACTAAAGGGGGAGATCCTGTTCCTTTGAGAAAAAATGAGGTTAACCGTATGCTTGGTAAAGTAGATGAGTTAGCTGTGAATACAGATAGTGTTGCAATTCCATTTGTTTTTGGTGAAACGGTTAAGGTAATTGATGGTCCTTTTAATGGCTTCAATGGAACTGTTGAGAAAATTAATGAAGAAAAACGCAAGCTAGAGGTTATGGTTAAGATTTTTGGTAGAAAAACACCATTGGAGCTTAGCTATATGCAAGTAGAGAAGATTTAAGTATTTAGATTAAGTGTTACATACATATAATTAAAGTAGTGTTGCTTCCGTAAACACGCTTTTAATTTAATTTTAAACAATGGCAAAAGAAGTAGGTAAAGTAGTTAAACTACAAGTTAGGGGAGGTGCAGCGAATCCATCGCCACCGGTTGGACCCGCCTTAGGTGCTGCTGGTGTTAACATTATGGAATTCTGTAAGCAGTTCAACGCTCGTACGCAGGATAAACCAGGTAAAGTATTACCAGTTGTTATCACCGTTTACAAAGATAAGTCTTTCGACTTCGTTGTAAAAACACCACCGGCGGCAATTCAGCTATTGGAAGCGGCTAAGATTAAAAAAGGATCTGGCGAACCTAACAGAGTAAAATTAGGTAGTGTTACCTGGGACCAAATCAAGGCGATTGCCGAAGATAAAATGGTTGACCTTAATGCGTTTACAGTTGAATCGGCAATGAGTATGATTGCTGGTACTGCACGTTCAATGGGTATGAAGGTAGCTGGTAAAAGACCTTTTTAAAATCTTAAAAGTAATTAAATGGCAAAGTTAACGAAGAAGCAAAAGGAGGCGCATTCTAAAATAGAGAAAGATAAACTATACTCTGTTACAGAAGCTTCTGCTTTAATAAAAGAAATTACCAATACAAAGTTTGATGCATCAGTAGATTTAGCGGTTCGTTTGGGTGTAGATCCAAGAAAAGCTAATCAAATGGTTCGTGGTGTGGTAACATTACCTCATGGAACTGGTAAAGACGTAAAGGTTTTGGCTTTGGTGACCCCAGATAAAGAAGCGGAGGCTCAAGAGGCAGGTGCTGATTATGTTGGGTTAGATGAGTATTTGGAAAAAATTAAAGGCGGTTGGACAGATGTTGATGTTATTATCACAATGCCAAGCGTAATGGGTAAATTAGGACCATTAGGTCGTGTATTAGGACCTAGAGGTTTAATGCCTAATCCAAAAACAGGTACTGTAACTATGGATGTAGCAAAAGCTGTATCTGAAGTTAAAGCAGGTAAAATAGATTTTAAAGTTGATAAAACAGGTATCGTACATGCTGCGATAGGTAAGGCTTCTTTTTCTGCTGATAAAATAGCGGACAATGCTAAGGAGTTGTTAGATACTTTGAATAAGATGAAGCCAACTGCGGCAAAAGGTGTTTACATGAAAACTATTTTCATGTCTAGCACTATGAGTCCTAGTTTGCAATTAGATCCAAAGTCAGTTTAACAGCTGGTAGTTAAAAATTAATAGTATGACAAGAGAAGAAAAAGCAACGGTTATAAAAGATTTGACTACGCAGTTGGCAGATAGTGCCACTATTTATGTGGCTGATATTTCTGGTTTGGATGCAGGTACAACTTCTGATTTAAGAAGAGCTTGTTTCAAAGCTAATATTAGACTGGCTGTAGTTAAAAACACATTGCTTGCTAAAGCAATGGAGGCTTCTGAAAAAGAATTTGGTGAATTACCTGAAACGTTAAAAGGAAATACTTCTTTAATGTTTTCAGATGTAGCCAACGCTCCGGCAAAATTGATAAAGAATTTTAGAAAAAAATCTAATAAACCTTTATTAAAAGGAGCTTTTGTTGAAGAAGCAATTTACATAGGTGATGAGAACTTGGATGCGTTAGTAAGCATTAAGTCCAAAGAAGAGATGATTGGTGAGATTATTGGATTGTTACAATCTCCAGCCAAAAATGTTATTTCTGGACTTAAATCTGGTGGTGGTAAAATCGCTGGTATCCTTAAAACATTATCTGAAAAATAAGTACGCACAATAAACTAAGTATATTTTAAAAATTTTATTAAACGATAGAAAATGGCAGATTTAAAAGATTTCGCAGAACAATTAGTTAACTTGACAGTTAAAGAAGTAAACGAGTTAGCTGATATATTAAAAGAAGAGTACGGTATTGAGCCTGCAGCAGCAGCAGTAGCAGTAGCTGCCGGTGGTGGTGGTGAAGCTGGTGAAGCAGCAGAGGAAAAGACTGAATTCGATGTTATTTTGAAAGCAGCAGGTGCTTCTAAGTTAGCAGTTGTAAAATTAGTTAAGGAATTAACTGGTTTAGGATTAAAAGATGCTAAAGATATCGTTGATAGCGCACCAAAAGCTGTTAAAGAAGGTGTTACTAAAGACGAAGCTGAAGGTATCAAAAAATCATTGGAAGAAGCTGGAGCAGAAGTTGAGCTTAAATAATAGCAACAACCATATTACTTTTGGTTTAGGTCTTTGCGCTTTTTGCGTTTAGACCTAAGCCTTTTTATAGAATTAGGTATATTAAGAAGTATACAACCCAACTAGTACTCACGATCAAAACACTGTCCGTAGATGTTCACAAATAATACTGAAAGAATAAGCTTTGCTTCTGCAAGAAACACACCGGACTATCCGGATTTCTTAGATATTCAGATTAAATCTTTCCAAGACTTTTTTCAACTTGAGACTAAATCAGATGAAAGAGGTAATGAAGGTCTTTATAACACCTTCATGGAAAATTTCCCAATTACTGATACCAGAAATCAGTTTGTATTGGAATTCCTTGATTATTTCATAGACCCACCTAGATATTCTATCCAAGAATGTATAGAGCGTGGTCTTACTTATAGCGTTCCCTTAAAAGCTCGTTTAAAATTATATTGTACAGACCCAGAGCATGAAGACTTTGAAACTATTGTACAAGATGTTTACTTAGGTACAATTCCTTACATGACACCTAGTGGTACTTTTGTTATCAATGGTGCTGAGAGAGTTGTTGTTTCTCAATTGCATAGATCTCCAGGGGTTTTCTTTGGTCAGTCTTTCCATGCAAACGGGACAAAATTATATTCTGCAAGAGTAATTCCTTTTAAAGGATCTTGGATAGAATTTGCTACCGATATCAACGGCGTAATGTATGCTTATATCGATAGAAAGAAAAAATTACCGGTTACTACTTTGTTTAGAGCTATTGGTTTTGAACGTGATAAGGATATATTAGAGATTTTTGATCTTTCTGAAGAGGTGAAGGTTTCTAATGCCGGTCTTAAAAAAGTATTAGGTCGTAAATTAGCGGCAAGAGTATTGAACACTTGGCATGAGGATTTTGTTGATGAGGATACTGGTGAAGTAGTATCTATTGAGCGTAATGAGATTGTTCTTGATCGTGATACTATTTTAGAAAAGGAACACATAGCTGAAATCATTGATGCTGATGTAAAAACTATTCTTTTACATAAAGAGAATAATGCTCAGTCAGATTATGCTATAATTCACAATACACTACAGAAAGATCCAACGAATTCTGAAAAAGAAGCCGTTGAGCATATCTATCGTCAATTACGTAATGCGGAGCCGCCAGATGAGGAAACGGCACGTGGTATTATTGATAAATTATTCTTTTCTGATCAACGTTATAACTTAGGTGAAGTTGGTCGTTATAGAATGAACAAAAAATTACAGTTGGATATTGGAATGGACAAGCAAGTCTTGACTAAAGAAGATATCATAACTATTATAAAATATTTAATTGAGTTAATAAACTCAAAAGCTGAAATTGATGATATTGATCACTTATCTAACCGTCGTGTAAGAACTGTAGGTGAACAATTATCTTCTCAGTTTGGTGTTGGTCTTGCTCGTATGGCAAGAACAATACGTGAGCGTATGAACGTTCGTGATAATGAGGTATTTACACCAATTGATTTGATTAATGCGAAGACGTTGTCTTCAGTAATTAATTCTTTCTTTGGTACGAACCAATTATCTCAATTTATGGATCA
>NZ_DERI01000029.1:115404-126157 GCF_002362375.1 Maribacter sp. UBA3344
CAATTTATGGATCAAACGAATCCATTGGCAGAGATTACGCACAAAAGAAGATTATCGGCATTAGGTCCAGGTGGTTTATCAAGAGAGCGTGCAGGTTTTGAGGTTCGTGATGTTCACTATACACACTACGGTCGTTTATGTCCTATTGAAACTCCTGAAGGTCCAAACATTGGTTTGATATCTTCATTGTCGGTGTTTGCAAAAGTAAACCCAATGGGCTTCTTGGAAACTCCTTATAGAAAAGTGGAGAATTCAGTAGTAGACTACAAAAACTATACTTATTTAAGTGCTGAGGAAGAAGAAGGAATGAAAATAGCTCAGGCTAACATTCCAATGAAGGAAGATGGTACTATAGATGCGGAAAAAGTAATTGCTAGGGAAGAAGGTGATTTCCCAGTTGTAGATCCATCGGAAATTCAATATACCGATGTTGCTCCTAATCAAATTGCTTCAATTTCTGCTTCCTTGATTCCGTTTTTGGAACATGATGATGCAAACAGGGCTTTGATGGGATCTAACATGATGCGTCAAGCAGTTCCTTTGTTGAAACCACAATCTCCAATTGTTGGTACTGGTCTTGAGCGTCAAGTTGCTTCAGATTCAAGAGTATTGATCAATGCTGAAGGAGATGGGGTTATTGAGTATGTTGATGCTCAAAAAATCACTATCAAATATGATAGAACTGATGAGGAAAGATTAATCAGTTTTGAAGAAGATAGCAAGACTTATTTCTTGGTGAAGTTTAGAAAAACCAACCAAGGTACCAACATTAACTTGAAGCCAATTGTACAAGTAGGTGATAGAGTTAAGAAAGGACAAGTTCTTTGTGAAGGTTATGCAACTGAAAAAGGAGAATTAGCATTAGGTAGAAACTTAACCGTTGCATTTATGCCATGGAAGGGGTATAACTTTGAGGATGCAATTGTAATTTCAGAGAAAGTTGTACGTGAAGATATTTTTACATCTATTCATGTTGATGAGTATTCTCTGGAAGTTAGGGATACTAAATTAGGAGCGGAAGAACTTACACATGATATACCTAACGTTTCTGAAGAGGCTACAAAAGACTTGGATGAAAATGGTATGATCAGAATAGGTGCAGAGGTTAAGCCCGGTGATATTCTAATTGGTAAGATTACACCAAAAGGTGAGTCTGATCCAACTCCTGAAGAAAAATTATTACGTGCCATATTTGGTGACAAAGCTGGTGATGTAAAAGATGCTTCATTAAAAGCATCACCTTCTTTAAGAGGTGTTGTTATTGATAAGAAATTATTCTCTAGATCAGTAAAGGATAAGAGAAAACGTTCTGAAGATAAAGAAGAACTATCTAAATTAGAATTGGAATACGAAGTAAAATTCCAAGAATTAAAAGATATTCTTGTTGAGAAATTATTTACTATAGTAAATGGTAAGACCTCTCAAGGTGTTCTTAATGATTTAGGTGAAGAAGTATTACCTAAGGGTAAGAAGTATTCAATGAAAATGTTGAATTCTGTTGATGATTTTGCTCACTTAGTAGGTGGTAGTTGGACAACGGATGCAGATACAAATGCATTGGTAGCTGATCTTCTTCATAACTATAAGATTAAGCTTAACGATTTACAAGGTAACTTAAGAAGAGATAAGTTTACTATATCTGTTGGTGATGAATTGCCTGCTGGTATTATGAAACTTGCTAAGGTGTATATCGCCAAAAAGCGTAAGCTTAAAGTTGGTGATAAAATGGCAGGTCGTCATGGTAACAAAGGTATTGTATCAAGAATTGTTCGTCACGAAGACATGCCTTTCTTGGAAGATGGAACACCAGTTGATATTGTATTGAATCCGTTAGGTGTACCTTCTCGTATGAATATTGGTCAAATCTATGAAACAGTTTTAGGTTGGGCTGGTCTTAAGCTTGGAAGAAAATATGCTACACCAATTTTTGATGGGGCAACTTTAGAGGAGATAAACAAGTATACAGATGACGCGGGTATTCCAAGATTTGGACATACTTACTTATTCGATGGTGGAACCGGTCAACGTTTTGATCAACCTGCAACAGTAGGTGTGATCTATATGTTGAAACTTGGTCACATGGTAGATGATAAGATGCACGCACGTTCAATTGGACCATACTCTCTAATTACACAACAACCATTGGGTGGTAAAGCTCAGTTTGGTGGTCAGAGATTTGGTGAAATGGAGGTTTGGGCATTAGAAGCTTATGGTGCATCTGCAACTTTACGTGAGATACTTACAGTTAAGTCCGATGATGTAATCGGAAGGGCTAAGACTTATGAATCCATAGTTAAGGGAGAAACAATGCCAGAGCCTGGTTTACCAGAATCTTTCAACGTTTTAATGCACGAACTTAAGGGACTAGGTTTGGATATTAGACTGGAAGAATAGTTCAATAGTTAGTATTGAAGACTATTAAGTAAAACAAATTAAAACATTATCAGAACGCTATTATGGCTAGAATAAAAGATAATAACCAAGTAAAAAGGTTTGATAAAATTTCCATAGGTTTAGCTTCTCCAGAATCTATTTTGGCAGAATCTAGAGGTGAAGTTTTAAAGCCGGAAACAATTAACTATAGAACTCACAAACCAGAACGTGATGGTTTGTTCTGTGAGCGTATTTTTGGTCCTGTTAAGGATTATGAATGTGCTTGTGGTAAATACAAGCGTATTCGTTACCGTGGTATCGTTTGTGACCGTTGTGGTGTAGAGGTAACGGAAAAGAAAGTTCGTAGAGATCGTGTAGGTCATATTAACTTGGTGGTACCAGTAGCTCATATTTGGTACTTCCGTTCTTTACCTAATAAAATAGGTTACCTTTTAGGTTTACCTTCCAAGAAATTGGATATGATTATTTACTACGAGCGTTACGTAGTAATACAACCAGGTATCGCTAAAGGACCTGAAGGTGAAGAAATCAATAAAATGGATTTCTTGACAGAAGAAGAGTACTTGAATATATTAGATACTATTCCTCAAGAAAATCAATATTTAGAAGATACTGACCCTAATAAGTTTATTGCTAAAATGGGTGCAGAGTGTTTAATTGATTTGTTAGGTAGAATAAATCTTAAAGAACTTTCTTTTGAGTTAAGACACAAAGCAAATACTGAGACTTCAAAGCAGAGAAAAACTGAAGCTTTAAAGCGTTTGCAAGTAGTTGAGGCACTTAGGGAATCTCAAGAAAATAGAGAAAACGAACCAGAATGGATGATTATGAAGGTAATTCCGGTGATTCCACCAGAATTACGTCCATTGGTACCATTAGATGGTGGACGTTTTGCAACATCAGATTTAAATGATCTTTATAGAAGGGTAATTATTCGTAATAACCGTTTAAAAAGATTGGTTGAAATAAAGGCTCCTGAAGTAATTTTACGTAATGAAAAACGTATGCTTCAAGAAGCGGTAGATTCTTTGTTCGATAATACGAGGAAAGCGTCTGCAGTAAAAACGGAATCTAATAGACCTTTAAAATCTCTTTCAGATTCATTAAAAGGTAAACAAGGTCGTTTCCGTCAAAACTTACTTGGTAAGCGTGTAGATTATTCTGCTCGTTCGGTAATTGTTGTAGGACCAGAGTTGAACTTATATGAATGTGGTCTTCCAAAAGACATGGCTGCTGAGCTTTACAAGCCTTTTGTAATCAGAAAATTGATTGAAAGAGGTATTGTAAAAACAGTTAAGTCCGCTAAGAAAATTATAGATAAGAAAGAGCCTGTAGTTTGGGATATTTTGGAAAATGTATTGAAAGGTCATCCTGTATTATTGAACAGGGCCCCTACTTTGCACCGTTTGGGTATCCAAGCTTTCCAACCTAAATTAATAGAAGGTAAAGCAATTCGTCTACACCCATTGGCATGTACTGCATTTAATGCGGATTTTGATGGGGATCAAATGGCGGTTCACTTACCATTAGGACCAGAGGCTATTCTAGAAGCACAGTTGTTGATGCTTGCTTCTCAGAACATATTAAACCCTGCTAATGGTTCACCGATTACTGTACCATCACAGGATATGGTCTTGGGTCTGTATTACATGACCAAAGAGCGTAAATCAACTCCAGAAGTTCCGATTATCGGTGAAGGTTTAACATTTTATTCTGCAGAAGAAGTAGAGATAGCTTTTAATGAAGGTAAAGTAAATCTTAATGCTGGTATTAAGGTTAGAGCTAAGGATTTTAATGAGGAGGGTGAATTGGTTAATCAAATTATACCTACAACTGTTGGGCGTGTTTTATTTAATAAAAACGTACCAGAGGAAGCGGGTTATATTAACCAAGTATTGAACAAGAAGGCATTAAGAAATATCATTGGTGATATTTTAGCCGTAACAAGTGTTCCTGCAACTGCAGCTTTCTTGGATAAGATTAAGACTATGGGGTATGAATTTGCCTTCAAAGGTGGATTGTCCTTTAGTTTAGGTGATATTATTATCCCGGCTGAAAAAATGGATATGATCGGTGAGGCCAATGGTCAGGTTGATGGCATTATGGCTAACTATAACATGGGTCTTATTACTAATAACGAAAGATACAATCAGGTTATTGATGTATGGACATCGACTAATGCTATGTTGACTGAGTTGGCTATGAAACGTATCCGTGAGGATCAGCAAGGTTTCAACTCGGTGTATATGATGCTTGATTCTGGTGCAAGGGGTTCTAAGGAACAAATTCGTCAGTTAACAGGTATGCGTGGTTTGATGGCCAAGCCTAAAAAATCAACAGCTGGTGGTGGAGAAATTATTGAAAACCCTATTCTTTCTAACTTTAAGGAAGGTCTTTCAATTTTGGAATACTTTATTTCTACACACGGTGCACGTAAAGGACTTGCGGATACGGCATTGAAAACTGCGGATGCTGGTTACTTAACGAGAAGACTTGTTGATGTTTCTCAGGATGTTATTATTAACACCGAAGATTGTGAAACATTAAGAGGGGTGGAAGTTCAGGCACTTAAGAAAAATGAAGAAGTTGTTGAAAGCTTAGGTGAAAGAATTTTAGGTCGTGTTTCTCTACATGATGTTTATAACCCAATGACAGAAGAATTGGTTCTTCAAGCGGGTCAACAGATTATGGAAGCCGATGTTAAGAGAGTGGAAGCATCTCCTATTGAAAAAATAGAAGTACGTTCAGCACTTACATGTGAGGCTGAGAAAGGTATTTGTGCTAAATGTTATGGTAGAAACCTTTCAACCAATAAAATGGTACAAAGAGGTGAAGCTGTTGGTGTTGTGGCTGCACAATCAATTGGTGAGCCAGGTACACAACTTACACTTAGAACATTCCACGTAGGTGGTATTGCAGGTAACATTTCTGAGGATAATAAATTAGAAGTAAGATTCTCTGGTATTGCTGAAATTGAAGATTTAAGAACGGTTACGGGTGAAGGTTCTGATGGTAAACCAGCAGAGATCGTAATTTCTAGAACAACTGAGATTAAAGTTGTTGATGCCAAAACCGGTATTACTTTGAGTACAAGCAATATTCCTTATGGGTCTCAATTGTTTGTGGAAAATGGAGCTAAAGTTGAAAAGGGCGATGTAATTTGTTCTTGGGATCCATATAATGGGGTAATCGTTTCTGAATTCCCAGGTAAAATTGCTTATGAGAATATTGAGCAAGGTGTTACCTATCAAGTTGAAATAGATGAGCAAACAGGTTTCCAAGAGAAAGTAATTTCAGAATCTAGAAACAAGAAGTTGATACCAACTTTATTGATTCAAGATGCTAAAGGTGAAACATTACGTTCTTACAACCTACCGGTAGGTTCTCATATAATGGTTGATGATGGCGATAAGATTAAAGAAGGTAAGACTTTGGTTAAGATTCCACGTAAATCTGCAAAAGCGGGTGATATTACAGGAGGTCTTCCAAGAGTTACCGAATTGTTTGAAGCTAGAAATCCATCTAACCCTGCGGTAGTATCTGAAATTGACGGTGTTGTTTCTTTCGGTAAAATAAAGCGTGGTAATAGAGAGATAATCATTGAATCTAAATTAGGTGAGGTTAAGAAATATCTTGTGAAATTATCTAATCAGATCTTGGTACAGGAAAATGATTATGTAAGAGCAGGTATGCCATTGTCAGATGGATCAATTACACCAGAAGATATTTTAGCAATAAAAGGTCCTTCCGCTGTACAACAGTACTTGGTTAATGAAGTTCAGGAAGTTTATAGACTGCAAGGGGTGAAGATTAATGATAAGCACTTTGAAGTAGTTGTTAGACAGATGATGCGTAAAGTAAGAATTCAAGATCCGGGTGATACTATCTTCTTAGAGAATCAATTGATTCATAAAGATGATTTCATTAAAGAAAATGATGAAATCTTTGGTAAGAAAGTAGTAATGGAAGCTGGTGATTCTGACAATCTTAAACCGGGTCAAATTGTAACTCCAAGAGAGTTAAGAGATGAAAACTCGTTGTTAAGACGTGGAGATAAGGCATTGGTTGAGGCTAGAGATGCAGTTTCTGCAACGGCAACTCCAATCCTTCAAGGTATCACTAGAGCATCATTGCAGACGAAATCATTTATTTCTGCTGCATCGTTCCAAGAAACGACTAAGGTATTAAATGAAGCCGCTGTAAGTGGAAAAGTAGATACTTTAGAAGGTCTTAAGGAGAATGTTATCGTTGGTCATAAGATACCTGCTGGTACAGGTATGCGAGACTATGATAGTATTATCGTTGGGTCCAAAGAAGAATATGATGAGATAATGGCCAGAAAAGAGGCATTAAGATTCTAATTATAATACTGACCCTCAAATAAAATTTGAGGGTCATTTTTTTTAATATGATATAAACATGAGTGAACATAAGAACCCAAATCAAAAGCAGATAAATATTGAGTTGGACGAAAAAATGGCAGAAGGTATATATTCTAATCTAGCTATTATTAATCATTCAGTTTCTGAATTTGTGGTTGATTTTATTAGTATGATGCCAGGAGCTCCAAAGGCAAAAGTTAAAAGTAGGATTATTTTGACTCCTCAACATGCTAAAAAGTTTTTAAAAGCTTTAAACGATAATGTACAACGTTTTGAGAAAGCACACGGAACAATAAAGGATTATGAGCAACCTTCAATACCAATTAATTTTGGTCCTACAGGAGAAGCATAAAAAAAGCCCAATTTAAAAATTGGGCTTTTTTTATTCAAATTCTGAAGTAAAATGTAGTTTTACTGATGGATATTTTTGCTGGGTCATTTGAAGGGAGAATTGAGAATCTGCTAAAAATACCAATTGACCTCTCTTGTCCTTTGCAAGGAATTTTTGCTTAACTCGTTCAAATTCCTTGAATTCATCTGATTTTCTGTTTTCGGTACCTACCCAACATGCCTTATATACGTTGAAATTTTCATAGCTACATTTGGCGCCATATTCATGTTCCAGCCGGTATTGGATAACTTCAAACTGTAATGCACCCACGGTACCTATAACTTTTCTGCCATTCATTTCTAAAGTAAATAATTGTGCAACACCCTCATCCATTAATTGGTCTATTCCTTTATTTAGCTGTTTGGATTTTAATGGGTCTGCGTTATTGATATATCTAAAATGTTCTGGTGAAAAACTAGGTATGCCTTTATAATGTAAGGTTTCGCCTTCCGTTAACGTATCACCAATTTTAAAATTACCCGTATCATGAAGACCTACAATATCACCGGGATAAGAAATATCAACTATTTCCTTTTTTTCTGCAAAAAAGGCATTAGGACTTGAAAATTTTAAATTTTTACCATGTCTTACATGTAAGTAAGGTTTATTTCTTTCAAATGTACCCGATACAATTTTAATAAAAGCAAGTCGGTCTCTATGTTTAGGATCCATGTTTGCATGTATTTTAAATACGAACCCGGTCATAGCTTTTTCGTTAGCTTCTACCAAACGTTCTTCAGCATTTTTAGATCGTGGTGTAGGGGCAATTTGGATAAAACAATCTAATAATTCCCGAACTCCAAAATTATTAAGGGCGGATCCAAAGAAAACTGGCTGTTGGTCACCTTTTAGGTATAGTTCTTTGTTGAATTTTGGATACACACCCCATACCAATTCAAGGTTATCCCTTAATTCCGATGCGGCATTACTTCCTATAATTTTGTCCAGTTCAGTATTGGTAACGTCATCAAAAGCAATCGTTTCTTCAATATTCTTTTTACTATCTCCACTAAAAAGATTAATATTCTTTTCAAAAATGTTGTAAATACCTTTAAAATCATAGCCCATTCCAATAGGAAAACTTAACGGAGTAACGGAAAGTCCAAGCTTTTGTTCTAATTCATCCAACAAATCAAAAGCATCTTGACCTTCTCTGTCCAACTTATTGATGAATACGAGCATTGGAATTTTTCGCATACGACAAACTTCTACTAGTTTGACCGTTTGTTCCTCTACACCTTTAGCAACATCAATTACAACTATGACACTATCTACAGCGGTAAGGGTTCTAAAAGTATCTTCGGCAAAATCTTTGTGTCCTGGGGTATCTAAAATGTTAATTTTCTTGTTCTTGTAGTTAAAGGCAAGAACAGAGGTTGCGACAGAAATACCTCTTTGTCTTTCAATTTCCATGAAATCACTGGTCGCGGATTTTTTTATTTTATTGTTTTTTACGGCACCCGCTTCTTGAATGGCACCTCCAAAAAGTAATAGTTTTTCAGTAAGTGTAGTTTTACCAGCATCGGGGTGTGAAATGATACCAAAGGTTCTTCTTCGTTCTATTTCTTGTTTGAAGGTCATATAAAAAATTTGTGCAAAAATAAGATAAAATAGATTCTTACCATTTAAGAAAGTTCAGTGATAATTTAAGTAAGATGTATTCAATGTAGACTATAAACAAGATATGTGAATATTATTTACAATTGTTTTAATGAATATGATCCATATTGCTAGATTGATCGTATTTAAAAGAAATGTTAATATATTGACAACTGTTTGTCCATTTTTTATGCAGATTGCCTATTGAATTTGAGGGTTAATCGAAAAAGAATTTGAGTTGAATTCATTTTAATATATCTTAGCAACGTTTTAATAAGACTGCCCCACTTTCTTATCGAAAACATTAAAAACACTACCATTTGCCATGGTGATTAGTAAAACACTAACACTTATGGGTAAAATTACTTTTTTAAAAATTAATGGTTTTAATGCCAGAGATTTTGCTTTTCGTATTATTTTTTCGTGTACTTTTTTTTGTTCTTTTCAAGTGTTCGGGCTTGAATCAAATAGGTTTCTTGCGGTTAGTTCAATATTTCAACAAACTGTTGAAAATATCGATGCTGATAATGATGGTATATTAAATACAGTAGAAGACCAAAATGAAGACGGAGATAATAATTATTTGACTAATCCATCAGATAGCGACAATGACGGTATTCCCAATTATTTGGATATTGACTCTGATGGAGATGGTATTCTGGATAATTACGAAGGACAACGAACATCTGCGTACGTTGCTCCTTCAGGAATTGATAATAATAATAATGGATTAGATGATGCATATGAGGGTGCTTATGGTTTTGGTATTATCCCTATAAATTCCGATAGATCTGCAATACCGGATTATTTGGATATCGATTCTGATATAGATGGAATTAGGGATAATGTAGAATCTCAACCATATTTGAATTATGTTGCACCTTCTGGAATAGATGCCAATCAAAATGGTTTGGATGATGCTTACGAGGGTAGTTTTGGTTTCGGTATTATTCCTATAAATTCCGATAGTGATCAGTATCCAGATTATAGGGATTTTGATTCAGACAATGATGGTATTAAAGATAAGGTTGAAGCCCAAACATCAGAAGGGTATATTCCTCCAATCGGGGATAACGATCAAAATGGAATAGATGATTCGTATGAAATGGGATTAATACCTATTGATACAGATGGTGATGGAATTCCTGATTTTCACGATATAGATTCGGATAACGATGGTATTTTAGACAATTATGAGGCACAATCAACAGCAGGATATGTTGCTCCAGACGGTATAGATAGTACTCGAGACGGGTTGGATGAAGTTTATGGTCAAGGAGGTATTGAGCCTCAGTATAATACAGATGGTGATACTAAACCTGATTATAGGGATATAGATTCTGATAATGATGGTATCCCAGATAATGTTGAAGGGCAGCCTACAAATGGCTATGTGCCTCCTTCTGGTCTTGATACAGATATGGATGGTCTTGATGATGCCTACGAGGGTACAGGCAATCAAGGTGTAGAAATGACGAATACTGATTCTGATGAAGAACCTGATTACAGGGATTTAGATAGTGACAACGATCTGGTTCCTGACGATAATGAGGGTAACGACTTTAATTTTGACGGAGTTCCTGACCAGACCTACACCGGTGTCGATACCGATGGTGACGGTCTGGACGATGGTTACGAGGGTTCCGATGTGAACGATGGATTCGATGTGAACGATGAGATCGACGATCCAGCGAACGACCTACCGGATACTGACGGTACGGAGGACGTGAACTATCGTGATCTTGACGACGATGGTGACGGCGTTGATACCCCTGACGAGGATGTCGATAATGACGGCGACCCGACCAATGATGATAGCGACAATGACGGCACTCCTGATTATTTGGACCCTGATAGCCCGGGTCCGGATACGGACGGGGACGGAGTTCCTGACAGTGCTGATCTTGACGATGATAACGATGGTATCCTGGATACGGAGGAAGATCCCAACCTTGACGGTGACAATGATCCTTTAACGGATCCTCTG
>NZ_DERI01000025.1:0-47487 GCF_002362375.1 Maribacter sp. UBA3344
AATGGTAGTTCTACAGTTTAGTAACTGCTTATGGTCAGCCTCAGCTCTTGTACAGGATATTTCTAGTTTCATATTAATGCTTTAGACGAGCAAAGGTATAGTCAATTACTTATTTAAGCAAATACTTAAATAATAAATTGAATTAGCGCTCTTATCCAAATACTCTTAATAAATAGTTACAAGAAAAATACTTATTGCTTATTCAATTTTCGCAGGTAACTAAGGGATTGTAAAAAATCCTGCAATTTTTGAATGTAATATGTACTATTCCAAAATTTAAAATTTCTTTCAGACAAGAACAACCAGTTTATCAACATCGCAAAGGCTGCATAAATTATCAATAACAATGTCATACCAATAGCTAACTTTTCCATATCCTAAATATTTAGAATTAAACATTATCTACAACAATCAAAAACTAACTATTCAAATACATTCAATTTTCTGGTTAAATTTTTTTTAAATCATCTCTTCTAATTTACGGCTGGCATAATCATATCCTAGAACAAATGCCTTATCAATACTTCTCTTATCTAAAATGCCTATTTTTTCCAATTCTTTTGGTACGAATTACAAATCTGGCACACAGAGTTTTTCCCTTGAATTTGCGTGCAACATCAATAAGTTTGTTCGTTGGGAAATTTGAACAGAAGTTTTTAGCTGTCCTTTACCAACCTCTTTCATTGACGACGTATAAGAACCTATAATAACATCACAATTATCTACTAAAGGTTCCACAGGAAAATTATTCATTATTCCGCCATCTGCATACATAGTGCCATCAATCGAAACAGGACTAAATACTGGCGGTAATGCTGCCGATGCTAAAAGTGGCTTAAACAACTCCCCTTTTTCAAAAAAAACTTGCTCCCCTTTTTGAAGGTTAGTTGTTACCACAGTCAACTTTTTTTCAAGACCTTCGAAATGATGTGCTGAGAAATAATCTTCAAAAAATGGCAGGTATTTATCAGTATCAAAAAGCCCTGGTTTGTTTATGGTCATAAAGTTGTACTTAAGCAAAGGGGTTTCTTTAAAAAATAACAACATATCTTCAGTAGAAACTCCATCTGCATATAAACCTCCTATCAATGCTCCTGCGCTGGCCCCAGAAATTATATCGGGATAAATATCTCTTTGCATCAATGCCTTTAGAACACCTATATGAGCAATACCTTTTACACCGCCACCAGATAGAACAATACCTATTATTTTATCGGAAAAACCTGAAATTTTCATTTTACTTCGTATTAAAAAAGAGGTCGTCTAAAAACTATTTAGGCGACCTTTTATTTTTTGGTTATTTTAGTTCAATTATAGATTTTCTCGGAAAATTAGGTAATTAGTTTTGGGTTAAAATGAGGCAAAGCGATTCTTACATCGCTAAACTCACTTTTTTAAGATTATGTGCCATTGCTATGAGTCCTATTTCTGTTTCCACTTTATCCAGACCTCTCAACATAAACCTTTTAAAGTTCATATTGTGTTTTATGTTACCAAATACTGCCTCTACATCCCAACATCTTTGTTTTCTGTGAGCAATTCCTTCTGGACTTAATAATTTTTGTTTCGCTTTTGCCCTGAGCCTTGCTAGTCTGTGGTTCCGCTCTACAATACGGTTGCCCTTTGATTGATGGCACAGGCTCCTAAGCTGGCAACCTGCACAGTTTTCAGCTTGATACCTATCTATTTTTTGTTCATATCCGGTAGCTGTTTTTCTTATATAGTTACCTATGTTCTGCATTGGTTGCCCCATTGGACAATAATAAGTATCTGTTCCTTCGTTATAAAAGAGCTTATCTGCTGCAAAGGGATTTTTAGTATTGCCACGTTTGTCATCCAACTGTTCCCTGTGGAAGTAACTGTATTTTACAAAAGCTTCAATATCATTATCTTCGAGGTAGCTGTAGTTTTCATCACTGCCATAGCCCGCATCGGCTGTCAGTGTTTCAGGTGGTTTGCCATAACCGGATATAAAATCTTCGGTATGCTCGATAAGTGTGGTAGTGTCTGCGGTGGTCTGTGCAAGGGTGTAGTTTGCTATAAACTGGTTGTTGGTGGCCGCCTGCAGGTTGTAACCGGGCTTGAGCTGCCCATTGAGCATGTGGTCTTCTTTCATCCTCATAAAAGTAGCGTCGGGATCTGTCTTGCTCATGGAGTTGCGTCCGCCCATCTGCTCTTCGTAGGTATTGTATCTGGCAATATTCCCTGGCCAGTTCTTCTTGGCATAATGGCATAATTAAGTTTTTGCTGTACTTTTTTATCAATATCCTTTCCTTGAAGTGCTTGGTTGATCTTATCGATAGTTTGTGATACTTCGTTAGGGTCTATGGCCTTAAAGCTATCGGGCTCATTGGGTTTCTGTTCTTCTTCCGCATATACGGTCTCTAGATATTGCCATAAATCCCTGAGCTGGTTTTCAATACGCGTGCGTGAGGTCTTGATGCTCTTTCCCCACACAAAAGTATAGCGATTGGCATTGGCCTCGATCTTGGTGCCATCAACAAAGATCTCTTTCAGACTTAAGTAGCCCTGTTCTGCTAGCAGAATGACAACTTGGTTAAAGATCTTTTTGAACGTTCCCCTGAGTTTTGCTGAACGAAAATTACTGATGGTATTATGGTCGGGCCGGATACAGCCACTGATCCACATAAAATGAACGTTCTCACCCAGGGCCTGTTCGATCTTCCGGGATGAATATAAGTTGCGAAGGTAGGCGTAGACTAAAATTTTGAGCAGATCCCTGGGATGGTAGCTCGAGGTCCCACCGCCTTTATAGGTCTTTTCTATGCAGGCAATATCTATCTGATCCAAAATGCTGTTAACGATACGAACGGGATGATGCTCTGGAACAAAATCATCATAACTGGGAGGGAGAAGACTCAATTGTGACTGGCTGTTGGTCTTCCATATAACGTTGCTTTTCATAACATTAAGATAAGAAAACCAATGCTCTTTCTAAAATAAAAAACATAAAAAAGAGGCTGCCTTTTTAGACAGCCTCTTCTGTTTGATTAAATCTAATTACTAGAGAACTAAGAGTTAAGTCCAAAAGCGTAATAATATTTACCTGGCATATCTTCATAGATACCTTCTAACATCACTCCTCCTTCTTTATCCTCCAAGGCTTTCATTACATCTTCAACATCTTTTATTTTACGGCCATCGATATGTGTGATTATGAAGCCGTCGCGCATTTGGGTTTGTCGACGTAGTTTACCAGCATAAAGTTCTGTTACTTTTACGCCGCCATCAATATCCAGTTTTTTGGCTACCTCTTTATCGAGGTTTTCTAATTCCGCACCCAAGATATTCAGTACTTCATTATGCTCTTTTTTCTTAAGTTTAGTACTCCCTTTTTTATTTTCAAGCACTACGCTTATCTCTTTTTCTTTACCATCACGGATAATAGTTACATCTACTTTATCACCAGGTCTTTTTTCGGCTATCATTCCTTGTAGCATAGGTGATGTTAATACTTTCTTATCATCCACACTTAAAATGATGTCACCATCTTTAATACCGGCTTTATCTGCTGCACTACCTTCAGAGACTTTTTCTACATAGACACCTTGCTTTAGTTTTATATCTTTTTCTTTAGCCAAGTGCCCATCCATTGTGCGTATGGTTACTCCCAACATTCCGCGTTGTACAGCTCCATATTTTAGTAAATCTTCAACAACCTTACTAGCAATATTACTTGGTACTGCAAAGCCATAACCGCTGTAAGAACCTGTATTACTTGCAATAGCCGTATTGATACCTATTAAATCTCCGTTGAGATTAACCAAGGCTCCACCGCTGTTTCCTGGGTTGATGGCCGCATCGGTCTGGATAAAACTTTCTACTGCAAACTTATCTTTGTTGATATTGATATTTCTTGCCTTTGCACTCACGATACCAGCGGTAACCGTAGAGTTAAGACTAAACGGGTTACCAACTGCCAATACCCATTCTCCAACTTTTACATCATCAGAATTTACCATAGGTAAAACGGTTAAATCATTTGCCTTAATTTGCAGCAATGCCAAATCTGTAGCTGGGTCTGTACCGATGACTGTAGCTTTGTAAGTTCCGTTATTATGTAAAGTGACTTCTACCTCGTCCGCATTGTCTATGACGTGATTATTGGTTAGTATATACCCTTTTTCATTTATAACCACTCCAGAACCTGTTCCCATTACTGGCATTGTTTCTGGTTCTACACGCTGCGATTCATCATCTTCATTCGCTCCATCTTGTGGCTTTCTATAGTCATATTGTTTTTGATAGAAATTGCCAAATGGACCTTGTTTAAAAAACTCTTGAAACGGGTCTGGGATGCTTCTATATTGTTGCATTCCATTCATTCCATTAGGCATCATTTTCTTTGAACTTATATGTACTACTGCATCCAATACTTTATCTGTGGTTTTTGTGAAATCCAAAGGGGTTATTTCACCATTTGCATTAGCCGCATAAAGTACCTTTTGTCCGCTAGCAGCGGTAACGTGTTTGATTTCAACGGTGTTTTTTCCGAAATATTCATATCCTCCTATTACACCAACACTTATGATTAATGAAAATAGGGCTGAAATTAAAACTGTCTTTTTCATTTTTTTTGATGTTTTTAAATTTTTTAATATTTCAACTAGTTTAATAGTATTTATTCTTTGGGTTGTTGTTCATCGGGCTTTTGAAATTCCGATTGATACTTTTCTAAAAACTTCTTCTGTTTTGCTACCATTTGTTTTGTCATCCAATCAATATCCATAAAGTCTTTACCGAAATCACTTTTGAAAAAATTATCGTTAAAAAAATGTTTTCCAAAAAGCGAATCTTGTGCAAAGACATCGTCAAATCCCTCATTTTCAAAATGAGAAAAGTGATTGTGAAATTTTGACTTAAAGGATTTTAGTAAACTATCCTTATCAAAGGATGCTAAATCATTCCATTTCTCATCTGAAGACCAAGAATAAATACTATCGTATCTAATAAGGTTTCCATTCTCATCAAATTCTTTGTCTACCTTCCAAGAGCCTTTCGGTGCTTCAGCAATTTTCTCTTGTTTTTCTTTGGTATCGCCCTTCTTGGTCTCATTTTTTTGGCTATTGCAGCTTGCGCTCAATAAGCCTAGAATTAAAAGTAAAATAGCCTTTTTCATCGTTTTGTGTTTTTAATTATTTCTATGTCATCCTATATATTATGGGTGTATTTGTTATAAGTATTCTTTAAACAAACCATTTATCTGTTTCTATCTGTTTTATTAACCTATCTTGATGAAATACTTCTAGCCTTCGTTCGCCATTTTTATACCATACACATTCCAGATAAGTATCATTGTTTACAAAACCAAAAATTGGTTCTTTTTTTGAAATGTATTTTAGAACTTCCATTTTTGGTCTAGAATCGTTTCCTTTTATTTTCACCCAATCTCCTGGTTTAAATTTCTTAGCCATAATGATTGTTTTTATACTGTTTATTATCATTTTTTTTAGATTATGTGAGTAGTGAGACAATGTCACTACTCACATAATTTCAAGAAACCAAAACCAAATACTAGATGTTATGATATTTTCTCTTTAAATGTTTTTAACTTATATCTTAACTTCTTAATAAGTCCTTTTTCGTTGGTATTGGAATCATCCCTCATTTGTTTTTTTACTTCTTTAATTGCACTATACAACTCTTTATATTCTTTATCCTTTTTACCATAGCCAAGTGCTTCGGCAAAGTTGATTTCATACTCGGCATTTTCTAATAACAACTTTACATCTTCCTTTTTAAAATCATCCTTATTAACCAATGTCTCCACTTCTTCTAGCATACGTTCTGCACGAAGAATAGGCAATGGCAGAATCTTTTCTTCGGTCACAATGGTGTTCAACGTTGCATTGAGCAATACACCAGCTTCTTGATATTTTTCGTCTTTAGTAAGTACCAGTGCTGCTTTTAGTGCATTAGGATACGTGGCTATTGGCAATCTGTATTCTTTTATTTTAAGCTCACTTCTCAAGCCTTGCAAAAGCTCTCTAGCTACTTGTATTTTACCGTCTTCCAAAGCTTCTTCTGCAGCTTCGGATATCGTTTTGATAGCAGATATATTAGTAACCAAATCATTTGTTTCTACTGTAAAATCTATAGGTGCCAATGCTAATTTTGGGTTTAATGCGGTCAAAGCTTCTGCTTTACCTATGCCAAGCTCTATATAAGATTTGGCATCTGCAAAGCTACTGTCTGCAATCGCTTTACGTGCTTCTTTGGTTGCGTCTATGACCATTTCTGCATCTACTAATAAATCATCATTGGCTAACGTGATTATTTCGTTTATTTCTTTATCCACATTTTCTTTAAAATCTGCCTTTTCTAGATAATTTTTAACTGGTTTTATAACAGCCTCTTTCTCAATTTCAGAAGACTTGTCGTCAGTTTTTTTAGCAGTATCATTTGTGTTACAAGCAACAAGTAACACAGCTAACATACCTAGAAAGAAATATTTTAGTGTTTTCATTTTATGATGTTATTTAAAGGTTAAACTTGTTCTTAAAAACTCTTTAGTTTACAGTAATTGTTTTTTGTGCTTTTAGATTATCTTTTTTACCCACTTTAATATCTAATCGTCCATTCTTCATCTTTGCCTCTACTTTTTCAGGATCTGCATTTGTAGGTAGCTCAAATGCTCTGTAAAAGGAATGGCTCACAAACTCTGTTCTAATCCAATTTCTGTTCTTTTCTTCTTTTTGGGCATGAGATTGAGCTCGAATGGTTAAATAATTATCCTGTACTTCTATTTGAACATCTTCTTTACCCATACCTGGTAAGGCTATGGAGAGTTCAAACGCTTTATCTTCATCACTTATATTAACAGAAGGCACAATTACCATTTCTTCATTTCTATGATTAGGCAATAGTTTGCCTACAAACTGGTCTATAAATGGTGGAAATTTTATGGCTTTTCCTATTTCTTTTCCAAATACTTTCATTTTTCAAAAAAATTAAAGGATTCAACACTTTTGATAAAGAAAGGGGCTGGGTTTCCAGCCCCCAACTTCAATCAATCAAAAAAAACTAACCAACCAATTACGAAATCTTAATGGTTCTAGCAGGCTTTTGTTTAGCCTCCTCTTTCTTAGGCAAATGAATGCTAAGAATACCATCTTTGTAGCTCGCATCAATCTTATTTTCATCTACGCTCTCAGGTAACGAAAAGGTTCTTTTGAACGAAGAATAGCCATACTCTCTACGAGTAAAGTTTTCTTCTTTGTGCTCATTTTCTTCTTTCATCTCTGTAGAGATAGACAACACTTGATTGTCAAGGTCAATGTGAAAATCAGATTTCTTTAGACCAGGCACCGCCATATCCACCACGAAAGCATCAGATGTTTCCTTGATATTTACTTTTGGCAACGTAATACCAGTATTAAAATTTGAGGTAAATACTGATGGTAGGTCTCTGTTAAAGATATCATCTATCCAGTTTGACCAAGTTGGGAAGTTTGAAGCTGAATTAACATTTGCTAAACCTCCATTTTTAGGAACATTAACTAAAGTGCTCATAATAACAAAAATTTAAGTTAAACATTAAAACAATTTTGAAATCTTGATTGATTTCTAAATAGCGCTAAGCAAATGAAATGCCAAAATGAAAAGAAGCCTTTTCAATTGATTTGAATCAAGAACTTTCTGCCAAAATTTACATAATCTTGTCAAGGTGTCAGTTCGATAAACTTAAATAGCGTCATTATGTCACTGTTATATATATGTCATTATAGCGAAACATACCCTCATTATAGTTCCCTGATTAATAAGAAGATTTTGAAATATGAATTGGTACTTTTTTTGACATAAGACCATTACAATTAGAAACAAAATCATAAGAATAAACTGAAAATAAAGAATTATGAAAAACACATATCACATACAAATACAAGAGGCCTTTGTGGTTTTAAGAACCTTAAAAAAAGAGAATAAGCAAGATGCTTTTAAAGATAAGTTTATGGAGCTGTTGCCTGCTATAAAAAAATATATCCAAAACAGTATTGAAACAGCCTCAAAAAAAGAATTATTAAAACAACAAGGATATGGTGTAGATGACTTTGTGAACGACCTGTACATATATGTGTATGACCATATAGAGGAACTTGATAATCAAGATGAATTTCATATCTGGCTCTTCAAGGCAATTGACACTTTGATTCAAGATGCCTTAATTGATGAAGAGTTTGAGGATTTCTTCTTCAAAGACATAGATGATTATGCTAAACCAGAATGGGATGCTATGGAAGAAGAGTTCAGTACAGATGGTGATGGCGATTTAGTAATGCTTGATGAGTTAGATGACACCAGTTTAAGAAAAAACAATTATGAGTTAAAAGACATTTTTGTTGAAGACAATGAAAAGGAACTTACTGCAAAACTAGAAAAAGAATTGACTAAAGAGCGTATAAATACGCACACCAAAATGGTATTGAAAAAATTACCGATGGCAACGCAAAGTGTGTTTGACTTATATACGCTTAGAGGATTCGATGCCAAGGAAATTGCACATATAAAACGTATGCAAGTCAATACTATAGACAAATTGCTTCAAGAAGCTCAAAACACCTTAAAAACAAGCTTCAAGAGCCGTTTTTTAAATTGAAATTATAAATCACAACACCAAATGCATCCATTAATAGTTAAATAAATATATAAAAATGGAATATAAAGATTATTACAAAATACTTGGTGTTGACAAGAACGCAACACCAAAAGACATAAAAAAAGCCTATCGAAAACTGGCTGCTAAATATCACCCAGATAAAACCAAAGGTGATAAGGCTGCTGAAGAAAAATTTAAAGAAGTCAATGAGGCAAATGAGGTGCTTAGTAATGCAGAAAAAAGAGAAAAATATGACACCTTAGGAGCTAACTGGCAAGCTTACGACCAAGCTGACGGTGATTGGAGACAGTATGCACAACAGCAACCTAACGGACAAAACAGCTATTATTACGAAGGTGACCCATCAGAGTTCTTTGGCGGTGAAGGAGGGGAAGGCGGTTTTTCTAGCTTTTTTGAGCAGTTCTTTGGAGGCAGAGGAGCTGAAGGTGGTCGTCAACAACGTAGTTCAAGAGGTTTTGCAGGAGGCGATATAGAAGCCGAATTACCGATTACACTCTTAGAAGCTTACCAAGGTAGCAAACGCACCTTTGAACTTAATGGTCAAAAACTAAGAATAACGATTAAACCTGGGTCTTATGATGGTCTAAAACTAAAAATAAAAGGAAAAGGACATCCTGGAGCAAATGGCGGTTCTAAGGGCGATTTATATATAAGCCTTCTCATACAACCAGACCCAAGATTTGAACGCAAGGGCAACGATTTGTGGGTGTCCAAGACTATAGACCTATATACAGCCATTTTAGGTGGAAAAATAGAGATTCCAACACTTACAGGTTCTGTAAATATGTCTGTGCCAAAAGCTACAGATAATGGAAAAACCTTACGCCTAAAAGGAAAGGGAATGCCAATATATGGCGCAAAGTCTTTTGGGGATTTAATGGTAAAAATACAGGTTACCCTGCCCAAAAATTTAAGTGCTGAAGAAGAAGAATTATTCAAAAAACTGAAGGACATCCGTCAAAAACAAACGGTTTAGAAAATAATTAAAAGAGACGAAGACATTAATAAATTTAAAACTTAATACCATGGAAACAACAAATTTAAAAAACACTTTTTTATTAGGGGCATCATTGAATATTCTTCATCAAGAAAGCAGAGAATGGATGGATGCAGTTGAATTTTGGAAGGACGAAACAAGATTTTTTGAAAACCTTCTTCACAAAAAGAAACCTTTGGATGAAGACAAAGCGTTGCATGCACAGCTTATCCTTAGCCTAAAAAATGTAAGTCTTGACCTACTAGATGAGCTAGAGGATGATGTAAAAGACCATGAAAAACTGCTTGCACGCTTAATGAAAGAAGAGAAGGGTATATCTGACTGGGAGTATCGGGAAAGCCATAGTAAATTAAAGAAAAGGATTAACAAGGTACAACAAGACTTTAATTCCTTTAAAAAATTAGTTTTTACGTATGTAAAAAGCTTATAGAACAATAGCTTCCTTTCCTTTCTTTTGAAGAAAGGAAAGGAAGTCTTTAAGAAAATCAATTTTAAGAACAGTTTGTCAGATGGAAGAAACATTAATAGATATCCTTAAAGAGGTGAATAAGTTAGGCTATTCAAAAGATTTTAATAGAAGCCCTTGGAAGGAGAAGTTAAAGTTGAATACGGCAGATTTTACTATAGATCAAATGTATAGATTTGACGGAATGACGGATCCAGAAGACGAAGCCATTCTTTTTACAATTTCATCTGTAAATTTAAACCTAAAAGGCTATTTATTAAATGGTTACGGAATATATTCCGAAGAATGGATAAACAATGTAGTTACTAAACTAAAAACTCAAAAGAAAGAAGCGTAGGAACAACTTCGATGGTTAAAATTAATTAAAAAAAAGCCAAAAATGAAAGGAAGTTTTAAAAATATAATAGATAGTAATAAACCTGTGTTGGTCGATTTTCACGCAGAATGGTGTGGACCATGTAAAGCACAAGGCCCTATAATTAGTGAATTAGCAAAAGAAGTAGGTGATAAAGCACGTATTATAAAAATTGATATTGATAAGAACCCGCAAATTGCACAACAGTATCAAATACGCAGTGTGCCAACAATCGCATTGTTTAAAAATGGAAGTTTACTATGGAAACAAGCAGGCGTACAAAGTAAACAACAATTACAAAACATTATAAATCAGCACAGTTAAAACTAACAAGATATGGAAATTATAGTTTTTCAAAGACAGTATTCAAATAGCGATGCTTTACAGGATTTTTTAAATAGATATTATCAAAAAAGTATGAATCATCTCGCAAGTGATTTATTAGTTAAAGGCGTACATCCTGAAGACATAAAGCAAGCTGTAAAAAAAGCAATATTGGCTACCGAAAATTCAGGTTTCGATGCTAAAAAGCATTTTCAACCGATTATTTCAGTAACAAACGGCACCTCATTTTTAGATTGTCGCTTATCCAACTTAGGGTATTCTTTGGTATTACTTAATGTTGAGCCTAAAAGTGAGTATATTGCAAAGCTTCAAGTAGAAATAGCTACTCAAGTATTAAACGTTTCATTAAAATGACTAAAAAACTCACCCATAAAAACATCCCTGTATTGGCATTAATTGCCATTGTGCTGGCCTTGGGTTATTTGGTGTTACGTATCATCTTTAATGATACCACACCTACAATTACCTTTGAGCTTTTTGCGGCTATTCTGGGTTTTACGTTAACTACTTTGGTTACCTTTCTCCTGTTGAATAAACAAACTGATGCCGAACTTCGCAAAGAAGAAAGCATACAGTTTTTAAATTTAAAAATGAGCGTCTATCAAGAATTGTTAAAACAATTGCACGACGTCATTTCAAAAAGAAAAATAAAAAAAGAAGATATTACCGAGCTGAGGTTATTAAACCAACAAATATCATTCGTGGCTAGTGCCGAAGTATTACAAGCTTTTAATAGTTTTGTTAAATTTTTTGCAATGCAGACCAAAAAAGAAAATTTAGACGATAAAATTATTGATGACCTATTAGATGAAATGTCAAAATTAACTGTTTTTATACGTAGAGATTTGTTTCAAACTGATAAAAAAGAGCTCAATTCAAAAGAAATTGAACATTTAATTTTAAGTAGTAATGATCTTTTAGACATAAATGATTAATCAAAATGAAAAACCTATATACCAATCAATACCTTATAGTCACGCTAGCATCAATATTAGGGCTACTATTTGGACATTACATTTTGAGAATACTTTTTAAAAAATTAAGAGATACCTCAAAACGTAAACATTTAAAATACAGTACTGTATTATTTAATTCATTATCCAGAATATCTTTTATCGTCGGAGGTATTATTTTTTTAAACCTCACATCATTTTTACCATTTGAAGTCAGTTACGGGGAGTGGTACGGTAAATTAAAAATTAGCTTAAATGTGCTAGCCATAACCTTTGTGCTTGGAGAAATATTGGTTTTTCTTTATGACAGCTATACCAAATCAAAATCAGGCAAAGCGACGTCGCTATATCATATTATCATCCGTATTTTAACCTATATAGGCGGTATCATTGTTTTTTCAAATTTAATAGGTCTAGAATTAGCTCCTATTTTAACAGCATTAGGAGTAGGAGGTTTGGCGGTTGCTTTGGCACTACAAGACACCCTAACTAACCTCTTTGCTGGACTTCACATTCTAGCTGCAAGACAATTAAAACCTGGAGATTATATTAAACTAGAATCGGGGGATGAAGGTTACGTCATAGATATCAACTGGCGTAACACAGAGGTAAGAACCCTTTTAGAAAATGTGATTATTGTACCCAATTCAAAGATATCTAGTTCTATAAGCACCAATTATTTTACATTGCAAAAAAATATGTTCTTTCAAGTTATTGTAGGCGTGCATTATGATAGTGATTTGGAACAAGTGGAGCAGATAACCTTGGAGACTGCCAAAGACATAATGAAGGAATATGCTGCCAACTTAAAAACTTTTGAGCCCAAAGTGCGCTTTTTTGAATTTGGCGATAGCAGTATTAATATGAAAGTGTGGTTGGCCACCGATTTATATGAAAACCAGTTTCAAATGCGCCACGAGTTTGTAAAAAGACTACATAAGCAATTTAATAAAGAAAGCATTGTTATTCCTTTCCCAATTCGCACGCTACACTTACCTGATGGTTTAAAAATAGAAAGTCAAAATAATGTGCAATCTTAACACCATTTAATATGAAAACCGATAAGACTAAACTAACCTTGTTGTTAGTGTTTCTCAGCTTTTTTGTTTCTAAGGCTCAAAACCCATTTGAAGTTATAGAAGAACCCTTACCATAAAGTAAAATGGCCAGCAGTTTCACCATTAACATTATAGGGTATAACGAAGATTTTGTAATGGCCGAATGGCAAAAATATATTACCGCCTTTGGCGGTGTAACCTATCTAAAAGCCATTAACAAAGGAGTTATAGATATGGAGTCTAAAGATGTTGTCTTTCCCCTTTTAAATAATGAAAAAGTGACCTTGCACACCCGATTTTCACCAAATCACACCCTTACAGGTGTGCTACTTACCGTATGGATAGAAAAAAAAGATGGTAATTTCTTTGCCTCAAATACCAACAAAAAAGAAGCCAAACGTATAAAAGACTGGCTTTTTGAGTTTCAAAATAAGATAAGAGTATTAAATAAACGTATTATATATAAGGAGTAAAGTCATTTCTTGAATTAATGGATTTTCTTTTTGAAAAGTGCTTGGGTTTTTCCAAGCACTTTTTTTGTGGAATTTAGACATTTTAACAATTCTACTTGATTCAAATCAAGGACTTTAAGTCCTCTATATTTTACTTTCGAGGTATTAATCTTTAAAACTTAAAATCATGTCACTTATTAGAACAAATTTTCCGGCATTATCATTATTTAACGATTTTCTTAATAGCGAAGGGTATCGTACTGCAGCCTCAGAGCAAAATTGGGTACCCGCGGTAAATGTGATTGAAAACGACAAAAACTACGAGATTGAAGTCGCTGCACCTGGTCTAAAAAAGGACCAATTCAATATTACCGTAGAAAATGGTCTTTTGACCGTCTCTGGCAATACCACTTCAGAAGAAGAGACCAAAGAAAAGAACTATACACGCAAAGAGTTTACTACAAAATCGTTTTCACGCTCTTTCACGCTTCCAGAAAATATAGATGAAGAAAGCATAAAGGCAAAGTATGAAGATGGTATTATGTATTTGACCCTGGCAAAAAAAGAAAAAGAAGCCTCTAAGAAAAAGCAGATCAATATTCAATAATTGTATTTCCAGCTTATTCTATCAACAATGCATAATTAAAACATATGACGATGGATAATAGCACAGGATACAATGATAGTTTTAAAGAAGAGACCCCAATCTGGGAGAAAATGTATATGCGCGCCGAAGATTGGCAACAAGACTTGGCATTCTTTAAGGAAGAATTTGGGTTTCTTCACAATCTGATCGGTGGTTACATAGTTTGGGTCGGCAACGAGGATGATATGCCTCAAATTCAAACCGTTGTGAAACGCCTAAATAAGTTACAGGATGTGCAAGGTGATTTGAATCAAAAATTAACGAGACAAATGGTCACTTTAGAAGAATTGCTCAACAAATCTTACAAAGGATCCCAATGGCAAGTTAAAGAAGAGAACGCTGAACTGAGCAAGCTACTTAAAGACTTTACAAAAGACATTAGGGCCTTAAAGAAGGACATTCACACAGTAACTAAAATAGTTACCGATAGTAAAAAATTTAAACAATTAAAAAAATCATAAGAAGATGGATTTATTTAAATGGACCAAAAATATCAAACCAAAATTCCCCAACATCGTAGAGAATTTCTTTGGCAAGAAAATAGATGATGAGGTCAAAGACGTTGAAGCTGTGGCTACCGTGCCGTCAGTGAACATCGAAGATAAGAAAAAGGCTTTCGAGGTTTCTTTAGCATTGCCCGGAGTAGACAAAAAAGACGTGAATATTGAAATAGTAGATGATAAGCTCGTCATTTCTTCAGAAAAACAGTACGAAAAAGAAGAAAGTCAGGGTAACTGGATGCGTAAAGAATTTGGCTACGCCTCTTTTCAAAGAGTTTTTCAATTGCCTGAAAACAGTAATCCAGACGAGATAAAGGCCTCAATGAACAACGGGCTTTTAAAAATTACCGTGGGCAAACATAAGGAAGGGAATCCTACAAAAAAGAAAATTGAATTAAAGTAACAATTAATCAATAACACTTAAAAACACAAAAATGAAAACGATTTACACAAAAAGTATCTATGTATTATTTGCATTGGTAACCTTAACCGCTTGTGCTCAGGAAAAGTCAAAAACGGATGATAAGGAAAAGCAGGGAACGGAAATGACAAACAGTGAAGACGTACGTATGGAAAAACCCGACAGTCCGGAAATGACCAAAGAAGAACTGGCAAACGAGGTACAAAGTAAGGCGGTAGAAGCAGTGGATGAAGCTTCTGAAGCCATTATAGATGAGGCGGTCATAGCTATTGAGCAAACATCTGCCGCCATTAAAGCAATCAATGATAAAGACAAGAAGAAAGCGATGGAAGCGATGGAAAAAGTAACGGGCAAGTTAGAATTGCTGGTTGCCAGAAATCCGAACGTAGCATTCTTACCTGTAGAGGTAACTACCACAACAAGCGATTTAATTACCGATTTGAAAACTATCAAAAGATTGAAAAAAGTAGCAGAAGAAGCCATAGAAGATGACTATTTACAGGTTGCACGAGAAGCTATAGCCGATCTGGAGAGCCAGGTCGAAATCACAACAATGTCAGTACCATTGGCCACCTACCCTACCGCAATGAAAGCGGCAGCAATTTTATTGGATGCCGATAAGATGGACGAGGCAAAAGTGGCGCTTTACACCGCATTGAACACCTTGGTCATAGAAACAGAAGTTATTCCGTTACCCATTCTTAGGGCCGAAGTAATGATTGCTGCGGCAATGACAGAAGATGCCAAAGATGAAGACAAGAAAAAAGAAGTACTGAACCTACTCGACAACGCAGAATATCAATTAATAATGGCAGAAGAATTAGGTTATGGTAAAAGAGATAAAGAATATAAGGAGCTAAATAAGTCTATCAAAGAGATCAAAAAATCTGTTAAAGAAGATGGAGATTCGCAGGGTCTTTTTAGCAAGCTGAAGAATAAACTAAAAAACTTTAAAAACCGTACCTCAAGTAAAAGCAGCAACAAATAAATCTAGGTTGTTTTTTAGTTCTTAGAAGAGTTCAAAGGGTACGCAATATTATATTGGTGCACCCTTTATCTATTTCTAACCGAAAAGGGAATTCCCCCTTATCCAATGAGAGTTGAAAAAATATTGGGTTTTAAAATACCAGATTCAATCGCGATTACTATAGGTTATTTATTGTACCTTATATGCTAGAAATATTCTTAGGACGATGACCCGTGAAAAAACAGATATTACCGCACAGGAACTATTCTCAAAACTAACGGCAACCTATGCAGAACTAACGGATACACTATTACAACAGGCTAAAAAATATAAAAAAGGCAGCTACATCTTTGAGCAAGGTCAAGTTCCCAGAGGGGTTTATTATATTAAATCAGGTTGGGTCAAAATATCCAAGATAGGTGCTGATGGAAATGAAAAAGTACTTCGTTTGGTCACTAAAAACCAATTCATAGGGTATCTATCGTTAATCAAACGTTGGAATTTTCAAAGCAGTGCCGTAGCGATAGAAGACTGTGAGGTGTATTTTATACCGAAACAAATATTCTTAGAGTTATTGGCAAAAGACAATGATTTTGCATCATTGGTCGTAGAAATGCTGGCCGATGAATTGGCAGAAACCGAGAACCACATAGACACCTTATTGAGCAAAAATGTGCAGGAGCGTCTCACCAATTTACTATTGGGTCTTGAACAAACCTCTGACCGTAATGTGGAGTTTGATGATAGCTTTATTCGTCTGCCTAAAAAGGAACTCGCAAGTATCATTAATATTACCCCAGAAACTTTGAGCAGACATTTAACAGCACTTGATGAAGATGGACTCATAGAAAACACAAAAAACCATATTGAATTATTGGACAGAAACGGATTATTAAAGAAGAGCAATTTAAGAGATTAATAAACCTACGTATTGAGTTAAAAAAAACGATACCAAAATGCAATTAGATAAATTCACCATAAAAACACAGGAGGCTATACAGCAAGCGCAACAGATGGCAATGGAAAAAGAAAACCAAACCATAGAGTGTGGTCATCTTTTAACCGGAATGTTTGCCGTAGACGAAAATGTAATTCCTTTTTTGTTTAAAAAATTAGCCATAAACCTAGAAAATGTTAAAGCGGCTTTAGATAGGATTGTAAATGGATACCCAAAAGTAAGCGGGGGCAAATTATATATAGGCAATACTGCCAATGAAGCGTTGTCCAAGGCGCAAACCGTTATGAAAGAGTATGGAGATGAGTATGTGTCGATAGAGCATTTACTTATCGGTTTGCTCAAAGTCAAAGACGCTGTAGCACAACTTTTAAAAGATAGCGGTCTTAAAGAAAACGAACTTAAAAAAGCCATACAAGAATTGAGGAAAGGAGAAAAAGTGACCAGTCAAAATGCAGAAGAAACCTATAATGCCTTGGGCAAATACGCGATCAACCTGATTGATAAGGCAAAAAGTGGTAAGCTAGACCCTGTTATCGGAAGAGATGAAGAAATACGCAGGGTATTGCAGATTCTTGCCAGAAGAAGTAAAAACAACCCCATATTGGTAGGTGAGCCCGGTGTTGGTAAAACCGCTATCGCCGAGGGTATTGCCTTTAGAATCGTAAATGGCGACGTACCGGATGATTTGCTGGAAAAAGAAATTTATTCCCTGGATATGGGTGCCTTGATTGCCGGTGCAAAATACAAGGGAGAATTTGAAGAACGTTTAAAGGCCGTAGTGAACGAAGTAACAGGTTCGGAGGGCCGTATCGTTTTATTTATTGATGAGATACATACCTTGGTCGGTGCTGGTGGCGGTGAAGGCGCTATGGATGCCGCCAATATTTTAAAACCTGCCCTCGCCAGAGGTGAGCTCAGGGCCATTGGTGCGACAACGTTGGCAGAATTCCAGAAATATTTTGAAAAGGATAAGGCGCTGGAAAGACGTTTCCAAAAAGTTTTTATAGATGAACCCAGTGAGGTAGATGCCATTTCCATCCTGAGAGGTATTAAAGAGCGCTACGAGAACTATCATAAAATTAGAATAAAGGACGAGGCAATTGTTGCTGCTGTTCAACTTTCCATTAGATATATCACCGATAGGTACTTACCTGACAAGGCCATTGACCTTATCGATGAGGCAGCCGCAAGGTTACGAATGGAAATGAATTCCAAGCCAGAAGAGTTGGATGTGCTTGACCGCAAAATACAACAACTTGAAATCGAACGGGAAGCTTTCAAACGTGAAAAGGATAAGGAAAGATTAAAACTAATAGCAAAGCAACTGGCCGAACTGGAAGATGAGCGTACCCAGATAATGGCAATCTGGAAAGAAGAGAAAGAAGTAGTCACCACCATCCAAAACGCAAAGCAGGAAATAGAAGACTTAAAATACCAGGCAGATAGGGCTGAGCGAGAAGGTGATTTGGCCAAAGTAGCAGAAATCAGATATGGCGAAATCCCTAATAAAGAAGAAGCCCTAAAAGATGCCATTGCCAAACTTCAGGAGTACGAAAAAAATGGTAAGCGTTTGGTAAGAGAAGAAGTCACTTCTGAAGATATTGCAGAAGTCATTTCTAAATGGACCGGCATTACGGTTAGTAAGATGCTACAAAGCGAAAAGGAAAAATTACTAAAAATCGAAGAAAACTTGCATCAACGTGTTGTGGGGCAAGAAGAAGCGATTAATGGTATTGCCAGAGCGATTCGCCGAAGCAGAACCGGATTATCGGACGAGAATAAGCCCATCGGTTCTTTTCTCTTTTTAGGAACCACGGGTGTAGGTAAAACAGAACTGGCCAAAGCCCTTGCGGAGTATCTTTTTGACGATGAAAAATTGATGACGCGTATAGATATGAGCGAATACCAAGAAAAACACGCCGTATCAAGATTGGTAGGTGCGCCCCCGGGGTATGTTGGGTATGATGAAGGCGGTCAGTTAACAGAAGCCGTTAGAAGAAAACCCTACTCTGTAGTACTGTTGGACGAAATTGAAAAAGCGCATCCAGATACTTTTAATGTGCTGTTGCAAGTCTTGGAAGATGGAAGACTAACAGACAATAAAGGACGAGTAGCCAATTTTAAAAATACCATTGTAATTATGACCTCAAATATGGGGTCTGATATCATTCGGGATAATTTTGAAGGAGCTACTGAAAAGAACATAGACAAAATAGATGAAGAGACAAGGATTCAGGTTTTTGAGCGTCTAAAAGCTAGTATCAGGCCTGAGTTTTTAAATAGAATAGACGAAGTCATTATGTTTCGACCTCTTTCTAAAAAAGACCTGGAAGGTATCATAAAAATTCAATTCAAAAATTTTGCAAAAGTCTTGGCAAAACAGAATATCACGTTTCATATTACCGATAATTGCCTGGAGTTTCTTAAAGAAGAAGGTTTTGATATGCAGTTTGGTGCAAGACCATTAAAACGTGTTATCCAACGTAAGATTTTAGATGAAATGTCCGTAGCAATGCTAGAAGATAAAATTGCGCCAGATATGCATATTGTCATTGATGTTTCGGATAACAAAGTGGTTTTTAGGGAGCCGGCCAATGCAGAGGAAGAACAACCTTTTTTTGAAATGGAAGTTTAAGTAAAACAGATTTCATAATGGGCATTTGGGTATACTTTCCTTTATGCCTGTTTTTCTTTTTATAGTACAACGAATTTTAAAATTTAAACAAAATACTGACGATAAAGAAACAAAAAGGATACGATAGATGATGGATACTATTAGTTTCAATAATGGAAAACTTACGGTTCCAGACCACCCCATTATCCCATTTATTGAGGGAGACGGTATTGGTCCGGATATTTGGTGGGCAACCAAAAGAGTTTTGGATTCGGCCATTGAGCGTGCTTACGATGGTAATCGAACAATTAAATGGAAAGAAGTTCTGGCAGGCGAAAAGTCCTATACCGCAACATCAGAATGGTTGCCCAGTGAAACTATAAATGCTATCAAAAAGTACAAGGTGGCGCTCAAAGGCCCCTTAACAACACCTGTGGGCGGTGGTTTTCGCTCACTTAATGTGGCATTACGGCAGCAATTGGATTTGTATGCCTGTGTAAGGCCTGTAAAATGGTATGAAGGTGTTCCATCCCCTGTGAAATTGCCCCATTTGGTCAATATGACTATTTATAGGGAAAACACAGAAGATATTTACGCAGGTATAGAATGGAATCACGGTACACCAGAAGTTGAAAAGGTCAAGCGTTTTCTCATTCAGGAAATGGGAGTAGACCAAATTCGTTTTCCAAATACGGTTTCCATTGGTATAAAACCTGTGTCTAAAGAAGGTTCTGAGAGGCTTATTAGAGCAGCCATTACCTACGCCATAAACCAAAAAAAAGACTCGGTAACCTTTGTACACAAAGGTAATATTATGAAGTTTACCGAAGGCCAATTCAAAAAATGGGGCTATCAATTGGCAAAAACAGAATTTGGAGCCACAGACTATCAGGGTGGTCCTTGGTTAACTGTAGAAAAAGATGGCCACCGACTCATTATAAAAGATGTCATTGCCGATGCCTTTTTGCAACAGATATTGCTAAGGCCAGCCGACTATGATGTAATAGCCACCTTAAATTTGAATGGTGATTACATTTCTGATGCCCTGGCAGCAATTGTTGGTGGTATCGGAATAGCGCCCGGAGCCAATATAAATTATGAATCTGGTGTTGCCTTGTTTGAAGCCACCCACGGCACCGCACCAAAGTATGCTGGACTTGATAAAGTAAACCCCGCTTCTTTGATACTGTCTGGTGTAATGATGCTGGAATATATGGGATGGCAAGAAGCAGCGGATTTAATTGTCAACGGTCTTGAAACAACGATTAAAAAAAAGATAGTTACCTATGATTTTGCAAGGTTGATGGATAAAGCAACATTGGTCAAATGCTCTGAATTTGCGGAGCATATCATACATTATATGTAACAATTATGAACTAAAATGAAACTCATACAAGCATTTAGGATAAAAAGAAACCAAATAGAACTGGTTTTAAAGTAAAAAATGATACATGGAAGAATTTAAGACACAACTATACGAACGCTTAGAAAGTTATTGGGACACACTAATAGCATCTATACCAAAAATCACAATTGCCATCATCATTCTCTGTGTTTTTGTACTGATTGCAATTTATCTGGGTAATTTTTTAAGAAAACGATTGGGCAAAAAGGCCAAAAATCAGCTAGCTCTAAATTTTATCGTACGATTGGTAAAAACAACGTTGATTATTATGGGCTTCATATTGGCGATGCATACACTTGGTTTTACTGGATTAGCTGGAGGTCTGTTAGCAGGAGCAGGTGTGGGTACAGTTGTTCTTGGTTTTGCTTTTAAAGAAATAGGAGAAAATTTTCTTGCAGGTTTTTTATTGGTATTCGACAGTCCTTTTCAAATTGGTGATACTATAGAATTAAATGGAAATTTAGGAAAAGTGATGAATCTTTATTTTCGTACTACCCACTTAAAAACATTTGATGGAAAAGATGTTTATATTCCCAATTCTTCAGTAATTACAAACGATTTGTACAATCTAACACAAGACGGTTTTTTACGCCAGCAATTTACAATAGGTATAGACTATGACGATGATATTGAAATGGCCAGAGAAAAGATTATTGAACTGGTTAATAGTAAGGAAGATGTTTTAAAAGATGAACAAACACAAGTTTTGATTGACGAATTTGGAACAAACACCGTGAATTTAAAAATACTTTTCTGGGTAAAAACATTTGATTACAAGGTATCTGCAGCTGAATTGAAAACGGAAATTATGCGGGATGTGAAAAATTTGCTAATGAAAAACAATTTTGGGTTACCTGCCAATATACAAGAAATTAAAATGTACAGACCCGACCCGATTCCTGTCATAATTCAGCAACAAGAAAAAAAGAATTAAGGGATGCTTATGTGAAATGTAAGTCGTTATAAAATTTAAAAAATCAATACACAATCACTAAAAATAAGAATCATGAATGCAATAGGATTAGACACCGAAAAAAGTAAAGAATTAGCAGATAAATTAAGCGATTTACTCGCCAATTATTCTGTTTTGTACCAAAATGTAAGAGGGTATCATTGGAATTTGGAAGGCGATAAATTCTTTGAACTTCACGTTAAATTTGAAGAATTGTACAACGATTTAATACTTAAAATCGATGCCATTGCAGAACGTATCAGAACCCTTGGTTTTGCCTCTGAATATCGGTTTACCGAATATTTAAAGCTTTCGGAAATTAAAGAATCTTCGCAAGCAACCGATGGCAGAAACTCGGTAAAAGAAATCTTGGAAGCATTCAAAATCCTTTTGATTAAGCAACGAGAAATTCTGGACTTGTCCGACAAAATCAATGATGAAGGTACCAATAGCCTAATGTCAGACTATATAAGAGAACAAGAAATATTGGTTTGGATGTATTCTGCTTTTTTGAATTAACTATTAAAAAGTCAAATAATAGAATTTATTGATATGAGTGTTTTATCTAAAGAAAAAAGAAATGAGCTTTCGCCAAGAGAGGCTTTAGAAATTTTAAAAGAAGGAAATAAGCGGTTTATTAAAAATATTAAAATGAACCGTGATTTACTTGAGCAGGTCAATGAGACCGCAGAAGGGCAATATCCTTTTGCTACCATTTTAAGCTGTATGGATAGTAGAACTACTGCTGAATTAATTTTTGACCAAGGATTAGGGGATATATTCTCTATCCGGATTGCAGGGAACATCATCAACGATGATATTTTAGGTAGTATGGAGTATGCTTGCCAAGTAGTTGAGTCAAAACTTATTGTTGTGATGGGACACACAAACTGTGGTGCAGTAAAAGGTGCTTGTGATGCTTTTGAACTAGGTCATTTGACACCATTGTTAACCAAAATACGACCAGCGATTTATAAAGAACAAAGCGTAGCTGAAAACAGAAATTCGTCTAATAAGACGTTTGTTGAAAATGTTTCGGCTCTAAATGTAAAAAACTCAATGGAGGCGATTATGACTAGGAGCATTGTGCTTAACAATTTAATCCAACAAAAAAAAGTGGGTTTGGTTGGTGCCATTTATGATGTCGCAACAGCTAGTGTAAGGTTTATTGAAGATTCTTATGGGTTTTAGTTTCTTTCATTTTACAATTAGAAAATTATTGATTATTAATGAAAAATAAGAGATAAGTATGGGGAATTTCGATCTTGATAATTATATTACAATTCACTCAAATACATTTAGATTAGCCTTGAGTGTTCTTGTTTTGATGTTGATGCTTTTATTACGTTCTGTTGTACGTAAAAGAATTAAAAATCTTTCCATCCTTCATTCCTATGAGGCTCATCGACTCTTACTTATTCGCAAAATTACAGCAATATTGTTCTGGATAGTTTTAGGTGTTATTATTTTAACCATTTGGGGTGTGAATCTAGAGAATATTTGGGTATATATAGGTAGCTTCATAACATTAGTTGCAGTTGCTTTCTTTGCCATATGGAGCATACTAAGTAATATAGTTGCTGGCATATTGATTTATCTTCTTAACCCATTTAAAGTAGGTTCAAAGTTAAAAATGTTTGACCCTGAAATAGTGGCTACCGTGAAAAATATTAATCTAATATTTACCGAATTAGAAGATGAAGAAGGTGTGTTTAGTGTTCCAAATAACCTATTCTTTCAAAAACCTGTTAAAATTTTAAAAATAAACTAGCATGCTTTTAAAGAAAAGAATCCCTCTAGCCTATATTGCCAAGAACATCAAATACGAATTGTTTGCCGTTTTGGTGTTCAATTGTATCATAATTTCCTTAAAATATTATATTGATTTAAGTTTTAAAATACCAATAAATATTGTTGCTTTTCTAGGAACGGCCATATCGCTTGTATTGTCATTTAAGTTAAGCCAATCATATGATAGATGGTGGGAGGCAAGAAAGATTTGGGGAGCTATAGTTAACGATTCTCGTAGCTTTACACTTCAGCTTAAAACGTTCTGTAAGGATATGGGATTAGTTCGTAAGGTTTCTTTAAGACAGGCTGGATGGAATTTTGCCCTCGCCAACCACCTAAGAAAATTAAAACTTCCAGAGCGCGACCTTGAGCGTTTAATAGTTTCAGAAGAATTAACAAACTTGAGGCAACAGGCTCACCCACCACTGGAACTTTTAAATAAAAATGAAGAAGAGTTAAAGAAGATGCACCTTAGTGGTCTTATAAACGATTTTCAACAAATCCAACTCGATAGCACCTTAGTTAGACTTTGTGCATCAATGGGAAAGGCCGAAAGAATAAAAAACACCGTATTTCCCACTACTTATATTCTTTATCTCAGGTTATTTATTTTTATTTTCCTTGCAATTTTGGTTGTGGCTCTTGATGAAATAAATCCATTTGTAGAGATTGGTATCGTTATGGGGGTTGCCATACCTTTTCTTCTTTTACAGAAAACAGCCATATACTTACAAGACCCTTTTGAAAATAGGCCAACGGATACACCTATGACCACAATAAGTCACGCTATAGAAGCCAATATTAGAATGCTGTTGGGTGAAAAAGTACAGCCCACTAAAGCAACTGATGACTTTTACATAATGTAGTTAAAAACCAATGTATAATAAATTAATAATTGAGTAGTTGAAATGGCTTCTGTAATATCCTTTTTAATCATAATTGCTATTTCTTTGCTCATAACCCGAATAGCAGCAGTAGCGTTTTCCTTAACCGGACTTTCTCGCGATATTGCCAACTTTCAAGCCCTTTCTGCGTTTACGGGCGTTGGGTTTACCACATCTGAAGCAGAGAGTATACTAAGACATCCAATACGGAGAAAGATTGCAATGCTTCTTATGTTATTGGGAAATGCCGGTATAGTATCCGCAGTGGCTTCACTTGTAATTACATTCACAAATGAGAATAAAACTTGGTACAGTGATTATGTGACTTCAGGTATCATTATTTTATCTATCCTACTTATATGGCTTATCTACAGAAGCAAGTATGTTAAAAAAGGGCTAGATAAAATAATCTCTTTTATGCTAAGGAAATACACAGACCTTAAAATAATTGATTATGAGCACTTTTTAAATAGGGATTTAGAATATGATCTTGACCTAATAAGTATTGGCGAGAATCATTGGCTCGCCAATAAAACAATGAAAGAAGTACGCTTAAAAGAAGAGGGTATTGTGGTTTTAGGAATTGAACGTGATGGTAGCGGCTATATAGGAGTTCCAGATGGTGATTTCAAAATTAAAACAGATGATGTTTTAAAAGTGTATGGCAGAAAAGAAGCTATACAAGATTTAAGTGACAGAAAGCTAGTGGATGGAGATAAAAAACACAAAGAGGCAGTACTTGAAGAAAAAAATATAAAAGATTTTGAGCGGGAGTTTGAATTGAAAAATCGCACCAAAAAATAAGATTCACAATTACTTATTAAAATGCCCAAAAACTGTAAAACAAAACCAAGATGTTTCCACTATTGAAACATCCTGGTTTTATGTTTTGTAATGAGCTAAAGAGTTAAATTAATCTAATGCATTTTTTAATTTTTCTTTCAATCTGGCAAAGCGTGTTTTAAAAGACTCTTTTGCATCATCCCATTCATCATCAGCGATATCAACCAATTTCTCGTATTTAGCTTGTAGCTCATCCCTTTTTTCTTCGAAATCATCGATTTTTTCTTGGAACTAATGCTTTAAATTTTCAGACGCTGTCTTCATTTTTAGCTTTAAACTATCTATTTCGTTTGAAATATCGTTAATCTGTTGTTTGGCTTTAGCTTCAAATACCACTCTTTCCATATTCAATTCCGCTATTTCCTCTTTTAACTTATTGGATAACTTACTAAAAGAAGCCTTTGCTTTATCCCATTTATCATCGGCAATTTCTGTGAATTTCTCGTATTTGGCCTCTAATACATCCTTTTTTTCTTCAAAATCGGCAACAGCTTTTTGATAGTTCAATTTTAAACTTTCAGATGCGGTTTTCATTTTTAGCTTTAAACTGTCTATTTCTTTTGAGATTTCGTTAATTTACTGTTTTGCTTTTTCCTTAAATGCTTTTCTTTCCATTTTTTTAAAATTTGTGTTTTGTTTTCTTAAAATTAGCACAAACTGATTTGTGAATACTTTGTCACGGTATTTCTTTCTTTAAATAACTTCTATAATAAAGATTTGTTGAATTGCTTTATTTTAAAACCAAAATAAATGGCTATTGCACCATAAATCATTAAGGGTATTGCTGTTAAATAAATAACACTAAACACCCCAATTAACGGATTAATTAAAATTAAAAAGCTGAAAATGAAAATGAAAATACCGGATATCAAAGGTAACCACCACATAGATATCTTCATTTTCTTGAATAGAAAGGCATTACTAATTCTGGACACAGCAATAAACATCATCCAAAAACCGGCAAACAAAACCAGAGCTTCGGCTGACATCTTTGGTTGAAAAAGTAATGCAGTACCAATGATTACTTCAAAAATGCCTAATAACAGATACCAAATCCAATCATCAAAGACTTTTCGGTTTTGCACCGAAAAAATAACATTCATTAGCCCGTTAAACAAAATGAACCAACCGAAAACCAAAGCAAGCCCAAGAAAGGCACTCATTGGCTTACTTATGACAAATATTGAAGCTGCAAAAAGAACCACACCCAAAAGCACAGGCATCCACCATTTGTTAATTATAGTTTTTTCCATAGTATCAAAATTTAGTGTTAATCGATACTATAAAATTAATTGGATCTTGATAAATATTTCTTGATTTGAATCAAGATGGGGCAAAGAATTTCAGTTATTTATGGTATCAATTACACTGCCTTGTTGAAATCATTCTATCCTTTTTTATTCATTTAGGACCTATCACAAATAATGTTTAAGGCATTCTTTTTTATGTTGACTTTTACCTCATTTAATTTCCCTAATATTTGACCATCTACTTGAAACAACTGAGCTTTGTCAACCTTTATTTTTACTTTATCTGTTCTTATAATTTCCACATAGGGTGAGTTTTCTATAGTACCCATAAAAGCAGACAATGTAATATTAACAAGAGCATTTAGAGGTATGGGCTTAAAAATAACCACTTCAAAAGTTCCATCATTTAATTTACTGTGTGGACTCACAACAGCACCCGTTCCATAACGTGCAGCGTTTGCCACAACCACCATATCTGCTTCATAATTTCTTTTTTCGCCGTTGGCTTTAATGGTATAGGAGGACGTAATAGCATTTTTTTCTTTAAGGGATTTAAAAAAAGCTTTCGCGTAAGCGAACATTCCCCGCTCTTCACTTTCTTCAAATAATTTAATCATACTCGCATTAAATCCAAAATCACTAAGATGAAATGCATAGGTGTTTTTATTGATACAGAGGGCATCGATAGCATTAGTCTTGCCGGTAAAACATAAATGTAATGCTTGTTCAATATTTGAGGGTATATTTAGCTCTACCGCTAATCCATTTGCAGAACCAGCAGGCACTATTCCTAATGGTATCTTAGAATCCATAAGTAGTGTCGCTACTAAATTTATGGTGCCATCACCACCACAAGCAATAACCTTGGTTGGCTGTAATAATTTTATATAGTCTAAAATAAAGTTTTCATCATTTTTACCTTTGGTATAAATTAGTGTATATTCTTCTTTATATTTAAACGCTATTCGAGCAATAAGTTCCACCAATTGTTCTTTAGCAGTGTTTCCTGAGATTGGATTTAAAATAAATAAATAATGCCCCATAAGTACAATTGACTTTTGTTTATAAAAATAGAAATTAAAACTAGTGTACAAATTAAAATATGAATAAAAAGAAGCGGTTGATGCCTTATATAGGCTATGGCAAACCCAATACAATTATTTTGATGGGTTCTGTTTTGTACAGCAGTGCAGTTAAAGATGCTAAAAAAGAAGATTCCAAGTGGCGTAATTCAAAAAAAATGCTGCAATTATTTCTCGCAAAGCCAACGGTCAACGAACAGGTGACCATCCTATTCCACAATCATTCAAAAACAATAACGACAGACAAAAATGGCTATTTTAAAACCACACTACAGCTAACTTCTGAAATTAAAGCAGGCTGGCACAGCGTTTCCTATTACTTGAACAAAGACACACCCTTTGAGGTAAGCGCAGAAAACAAATGTATTATAATAGATGAGTCTGTTTCTTTGGGTGTTATATCAGATATTGATGATACCATTGTAGTATCGCACTCGCACCGATATAGAAAAAAAATATGGACGGCACTTTCCAAAAACGCAATGACACGTAAACCCAATAAAACACTATCCAAATTCTATAATAAACTTCGCCCAGATAAAAATCCTTTCTTTTATGTGAGCAGCAGTGAACGGAATTTATATGGTTTTTGGAGCCACTTTATGAAGACTAATAATTTCCCTTCTGGTCCCTTGTTGCTAAAAGAACTGAAATACGGTTTTACAGATTTTATTTTTTCTGGTAAAGGCAAACACCATCATAAATATGAAAAAATTACGGGTATACTGGATTTCTACCCTTTCCTATCTTTTATTTTAGTGGGAGACAATGGTCAAAAAGATGTAGAAATATATCACAGCATTGTATTGAATTTTCCTGAAAGAATTAAAAGTATTTTTATTGTTCCAACGGTAGATAAAAGACTGAATAAAAAGATAGTAGCCGATTGCAAAAAACACAATGTGAACATCCTCACTATTAATAATAGTATCGAATCTTTAAATAACGCCTTAAAAGAAGCGTGTTTATGATATCTGCATACGAAACAAAATAATTTAATAAGTGCCTACTACCGGGAATGCTCAACCAATATCTTACTATTTTTGTGAGCTAATAAAAAAGCCAAAATAATATTAGTATGGCAACCTTTATTCTTAAAATAATTGATGAAATTTTACCAGACATACATATTAATCTTTTTCAATTTCCTTTTTTTTACCGCTCAGGCTCAACTCGTAAATATTGAAGCAAAAAGAATGCAGACAGATTCTACGCGCTTTGTACTAAAGGCAGATTTGCTCACTAATTATAGTGATAACAACGGTGAATATGTATTACGTATCGGGTCAAATATTTCAACACAATTGAAATCTAAAAACCTAAAAGACATCTATTTTCTGGTATTGAACTATAACTTGGTTCGTACAAAAGATGAAGATTTTCAAAATGCCTGGTTTGCACATTTAAGATACAATCATAAAATAACAGATTTTTTCCGTTTAGAGGCTTTTGTACAAGACCAAAACAATACACAACTAACCATAATAAGAAGAAAGCTCGTTGGTGCAGGAATTCGTGTTAAACTACTGAACAAGAAAAATACCACATCTTATTTTGGAAACACGTATATGTACGAAATAGAAAATCTTAATAATAGTGATCAACGTTTCTTTAATCACAGAAATAGCAGCTATCTTTCTCTTAATCAGTTGTTCGAAAAGATAAATTTACTACTTACAGGAACCATATATTTTCAGCCACTTTATAGAGATATAAAAAATCATAGAATATTATCTCAGTTCAAAGCAGAGCTACCCTTAACTAAGGTTATTAGTGTCTCTGCACTTTATAACTACGCCTTTACCAAATTTTCTTCCAATCTAGAAGATGACCGTTCATCCAATATTAATTTGGGTATTACTTTGAGCTTGTAAATCTTTTTTACTATATAATGATGATATTTGCAGTAAAATAATCTGTATACACAACAGTTATCTACAGATATTTTATCCGCATCTATTTATTATTGTATTTTGCAATTACAATTAAGAGCGTAATTTTTCTTGTCAATGGTAGTTCAGAAATTGATAGAAAATAGTCTCATCTAATCTTTACTTTATGGTGCTGCCTTTTATCCTTCTTTATTTTTTTACGCTTCCTGTAGACCTTCCCAACGCTACCAATACTTCCTTGTATTTTAATATTGTAGTTAAGGATAAAATAGTGGGAAGTTTAAAAGCTGCACAAAACAGTAAAGGTTCCAAAACCAATTACCATAGTTCAACTACTATAAAGACACGAATTATCAAGGATATTTCTGTAAATCATAGATATGATGTCACCTTTGTAAATAATATTTTGAAAAAAGCAGATGTTAATATTACCGTTAATAAAAAACCACACACCAAAACAGTTACACAATGGGAAAATAACAGGTATCAAGTTATCAAAAACGATAAGAATTTATCAGTATTAAAAGATTCCATAGATTACGCGACTATTTTGCTTTATTTTAAAGAACCGATAGGTGTTGACCGTTGTTACTCGGAACAAGACGGGAGTTTTAACACCATCATTTCCTTGGGAAACCATATGTACAAAAAATTAAATTCAAAAGGCAAGGAGAATGTATATTACTATAAGGATGGTGCTTTAAAAAAAGCAATCATTGATGGAGGGCTAGTAGATTTTGAGATAACTGCAAAAGACTAATTTAAAAATATGAAATTAAAATATAAATATTAGTGATGAATATTGGTTTAGTACTCTCAGGTGTTGGAATAAGGGGTGTAGCGCATATAGGAGCAATAAAAGCCTTGGAAGAAAGTAGCATTATTCCAACACATATTGCCGGAACAAGTGCTGGGTCGGTTGTTGGTGCTTTATATGCAGCGGGTATCGGTTGGCCAGAAATGTTAGCCTTTTTTAAGACCGTCCCCGTTTTTCATACAAAAAAATTGCTCTTAGGAAACCCAGCTCCAAGAGAACTGAAGCGCAATTATATACTGTTTCCCGAAGTACTTGAAAGTTGGCGAACTTTAGGCCTCTGCTCTCATATCCTATCTTTTTGCAAAGCGTTCTTTCAATTTGATAGCCAGCAAAAACAGATTCTTTAGAAAATTCCGCTTGCTTTCTTGAAGTATAAACCTCAATTCCCCTAGCATTCGGATTATCAGAATGATTACAATGTAAAGAGACAAACAAATCAGCTTTTAGAGCTTTGGCCAATTTGGTTCTATCCGATAGCGAAATAAACGTATCAGTATATCTGGTTAAATAAATATCTAAAGGCTTAACCAATTCGTTATTTAGCATCAAAATCTCGGATTTAAGACTATTGAGGATTATGGCAGCACCAAATTCTATTGTTTTGATGATTTGGGTATTGAACCTGCTGGACGATTCTATAGTAAAGATTTGAATGTAATGGGCGAAGTGCTCTTATCTCGATACGAGTTATACCTACAAACCAAACATAAAATCAAAACACACGCCACAACAAACCTAAATGCTGAAGAATTGGAAGACCGCTATGGCAATCGTGTTCGCAGTAGAATGCGCGAACTGTTTAACTTGGTCGCTTTTGACACAAAGGCTGGGGATAAGCGGAAGTGAATAATATAAAATAATTAGTAAAAATCATTTAAATCAAATGATTGGCATTAGCACTATTGTTCATTATGTCCCTTTCCATTAAAAATCTTGGGCATCGCTTTTTCAATTCTCGATTCTCGGGTTTTAGATTGCTTGGCCCCAGAGAAGTGCAATAAATATCCTCTTTGACGCCCTGGTGTTAGTTCGTGGAATGCCCTTTTAAAGTCTGGATGTTCTTTAAATACTTTTTCTAATTCTTCAGGGACTTCATAATCGGATGTCTTTTTCATTTCCACTTCTAATCCTGCTTTTTCCACTTCAATGGCTTCGTAGATATATTCTTTAATTATTTTTTTCTGGTCATTGATTTCTTGAAAATTTTTAAATCGTAGTTGCCTTGCAGACTGTACGTTTTTCGTCTGTTGCACTAAAATATCCTTTTCATCTTTCAATAAAACGCCTTTGTGGAATAGCAATGCACAGTAATTTTTAAACCCGTGGATAAGCACAATATTACTGCCTTTGTGTGTATAGCAAGGTTTTCCCCATTTAAATTCTTCCTTTAAATCTGTGCTATGAACGATTTTATGAAGTAACTCGTATTCTTTTTGCCATTTACTGGAATCTTCAAAAAATGCTTCGATACTTTTCTTCATTTTGTGTTGTTTTTTAAGTGGCTTACACCTCTTTGGTTTACTTGTTTTTTATTGCATTCATTCTTGCGTGCGATAGAAGAACTTGTTTAATCACGGTTGAAGGTACCTCTTGGTCAAATTTAATCTGCACCGTTCCCTTTCCTGTTTTATATCCTTTGTCTTCAAATAATTTGCGTTCTTCTTCACTTAATCCGTTTTCGCTAAATCCGAGACTTACGTGTTTTGAATAAACAGCAAAACCTCCTAAAACTCCGCTCAGTTTATAATTCGGAACATTCCAAGCAATTCTTTCTTCCGCTTTTGGAATAGTTGATTTGAATATTTCACGAAGTTCTTTCATTATCTGATGTGATTCTTCTTTTGCATTTTCGATGTATTCATCTACAGTTTTTGGTTTGCTCATTATGCCAAATTTTTGGATGTTAATTTTTTATTCTCTGGTCTGAAATACCAAGATATTAGTGTTAAAACCAATAGCAATAAAGGTGGTAATATTTTTAAAATCGAATCGCCAATTGCAAAATGTGAAATTATTGCTCCAGACATTGCAAAGAAAAAACCTGCATAAGCCCATTCTTTAAGTAAAGGGAATTTAGGTATGAGGATAGCAATGGCTCCCAAAATTTTCCAAACTCCGAGAATTGTCATCAGATATGTCGGATATCCTAAATCGGTCATCATTTTTACTTCCTCTTCCATTTTAATTAATTGCACGATTCCGGTTGAAACCATACCCAACGCCAACCAGATTGTGGCAACCCAATAGATAATTTTGGTTCTCTTTGTCATAATTTTTTTTCAATTATACCTTTTCAGTCACAACTGCAAGGTTGTTTATTATTTTCCACTCGTTATCTGAATCTAACACTAAGGAATTGTAAGAAATGAAATCATATTTTGAACTTTCAATCCGTAATTTTACATTAGCTATAATTCCGGTTTGGTTGATTTCTTCTATTTTCATCTTTCTTGGTACACCACCAAAAATGCCACTTCTAATCTTTTTCAAGTAGTCTTTCTTGTTGATTACGGTAACTCCTTGCGTTCCCATATATCCGTTATTGGCAACTCTGAAATCTTTATGAAGCACTTGGTCCAAAATTGAAACATCGCTCGTATCGCCTCCCTTTACAAAGTTAATTATGGCTTGCTTTATTCTTTTGGTTTCGCTCATATCTTCTTTGCCATTTCTTCTAATTTGTTATGAGCCATATTCAGACCTTGTGCAAATGGTTTTTTGAGTAATTCGTTCCTTATTTCAATAGATCTAAAAATAATGTGCATTGTTAATTTGCTTGTTTCACTTGTTAGCGATTCAAAATCAATAAATTCAAGCTGGGCGGGAAGTGAGAACACATCCATTTCAAAAGTGCGAACAATCGACTTGTTTGGGGTGAACCCGTGGAATGTTCCTTTTCCACTAAAGATTACATCTCCTTTTGAATTACGTTTTTCAAAGTGGTACTTTCCATACTGTTTGAATTCAAACTCAATAAGGTCACTACCCCATCCATTGCTCAAATAACTCCTTATCTTCAAAAGCATTATAAAGCGATTCAACTGATAAATCAAAATATCTTGTAATCTTTATTTCTTGTTTGCCATCCTCTGCAAACACCTTAGTTTTTTGTACCATATTATTTAGGTCGATTTTTTTTTATTAGAAATTCCAGTTTGTTGAATCTGTCATCCCATAGTTGTCTAAATGGCTCGATAAAATCAGCTATATCTTTCATTCCGTTTGGATTTAGATGATAGTATATTTCTCTTCCTGTTTGTTCTTGTTTCAGAATTTGACACTCTGTGAGGATTTGGATATGCTTTGAAATTGTTTGCCGAGATGAGTCAAAATTTTCAGCTATTGCCGTTGGTGTCATCGCCTGCATTGCGACCATTGTAATAATAGCTCTTCGAGTAGGGTCGGAAATAGCTTGGAAAACATCTCTTCTTAATTTCATTACGCAGTTATTTAACTGCTAATATATGCGCAATCATTTAACTGCGCAAAAATTTGGTCTATTTTTTTTAAGATTTTGGTTTTCTTAAATCGGAAATAATAGATTTAATTTCCAAGAAACATTGAATTAAAATTTCTTTCAAACTTTTTGTTAATTCCAAAAATATATCCTTCATAGCGTCATTCTTTGATTTGTAACCTTCCCAAAATGGATAGTCCTATTGCAAATACATTATCATCCACTTTTAAATGTCGAGCTTCATCCTCATTGCTCATAAAACCTAATTCCAATAGTATTGAGGCGCAATACTCAACAGTTTCCCGCAGCACCTGAAAGTTGGCAAACTTCACACCTCTACTCTCAAAACCTAAATTCTTATTTAGGTCATCTCGTAGTTGAAAAGCAAGCCAAGTAGCATTATCTGAGTATTTAGACATAGCCTTAGCCACATAAACTTCAATACCTCTCGCATCAGGATTATCAGAATGATTACAATGCAAGGACACAAATAAATCCGCCTTTAATGCTTTGGCCAGCTTGGTTCTGTCCGATAATGAAATTAAAGTGTCTTTGTACCTTGTTAGATAAATATCCAAAGGCTTTTCCAAGTCATTATTCAACTTCAAAATGGCATTTGCAATAGACAAAACCACATCCTTTTCTTGGATGCCGTTTATGCCAATTGCACCAGCATCTTTTCCACCGTGTCCAACGTCAATTATTATTCGTTTTTGAGCACTCGTTTCTTGCCCCAAAATGATACACACTTTCAGAACCAAAATCACAAAACTGACGTTTTTAAGCACTTTTTTCATTTTTAAATTTCGGGTTATCAACAACTTCACTTCAAAATTCCATAGAATTTGATACCAAATAATAACAACGGAAATCAAACAATATAAAATAATATTTTATTCACAAATATTTGATTTTCAGTTATTTATGTTCAAATATATGTAATTTTCCATGAACGAAAATGAACTAAAAATTTAAACTTTTCCGTTATGAAAAAATCACACTATTTAGCATCCATTCTTTCGCTCTTATCCACTTCGCTTTTTGCTCAAATTGGTGGCATTGAAGATTCAGTTAATGATGTTGGCGACACTATCCGAACTATTTTTCCAATACTACTCGGTGTAATCTTCCTTGTAGGTTTCCTGTTCAACGCAGGACATTTTTTTGGGGAAAATGCAGATTTAAAAAAGGGGATTACCCGAGTTTTAGTATTTGTATTGATTGCAGGTGCAGTAGTAGGCATCTTTACTTACCTAATAGGAATCGTTGTATAAATGAAACGGTTCGAGGTCTATAAAAACATCAGGAAAAGGGCGGTCATTTTTGGGCTGCCCATTTCCCTGTTTGCCTTAATGATGGTTTCCGTTTTGGCTTCGTTGCTCATCATCATCTTCTCTTTCAGCTTTGGGATAATAATAGGTGTGTTGGTGTTCAATGCTTCCCTATATGTGGCGCTGACAAGAATAGCCCACAATCCGCAGCTTTTCCAAATGGCAAAGGCATTTCCGCGAATCATTAGTAACAAAAGAAACTCGGGCTTCGATTATGAACAAAATTAATCTTTCGGCATATCAACCCATTGTAGATATTCAGGAAAATATCGTATTTGCCAATAATGGCAACGTAGTCTTGTGCTATAAAGGTAATCTACCGGAAATCTATTCGCTTTCTGAAAAGGATTTTGAGGATATGCACGGTGCTTGGTTTCAGGCTTTGAAGTCGCTGCCAGTTGGTACTGTGGTTCACAAGCAGGATATCTACCTCAAGAAATCATATACTTCAGAACAACTACCAAATTCTACCTTTTTGGAAAAGGCTACTCACAAGCATTTTAAAGGTCGTGGACATATCGAGCACAGCTGTTATTTGTTCTTCATCCTGACCAAAAATAAGGCACTCAACAATCCGAAATACGTCAATCCCTTCAGAAAAGTTTCAAAGGGAATTGTACAGGAACTGGATGACAACATTAAAAGTTTCGCAAATTCGGTTAGTGATTCGGTTTCTTTCATTAACAATAGCCGAAAGATGAAGTTTGTTTCGCTTAAAGCGGAAGAGATACAGCAACTAACAAGTGCCTATTTCAATGGCTTCAATGAAGGTTATGATACCGATATTTTACTTGATAAGAAAAGCGTCAATATTGGCGAAAACCATTTTGATGCCCTTGCCATCAACAGCGAACTGTGCTTTGGCGAAAGTGTACAGAGTAGCAAAACCAATGAGAAATTCACTTCTGACGATTTTGTGTTTCATCAAGGGTTTATTGATGGCTTAGGGCTTACGCTTAATGAAAACCACATTGTCAATCAGATTTTGTATTTGGATGACAAACAAAAGTGGCGCAAGATGCTCGATAAGAAAATTGAGGAACTGAACAAAAGTTCCAACTTCGGTTCACAGAACAAAGTGGTGCTTGGTAAAATCCAGCACATCCTTGACCAAATCAATGCCGATGATAATGCCAGAATTATTCGTGGTCATCTCAATATTGTCTATTGGGCAAAAGAAGCCAAAGAGCTCGATAAGATAACCTCAAAAATCAAGACTGAATTTAAGGAATTGGATATCATCCCATATTACCCACGAGGCGAAGAACGTAAGAATTACATCCTAAATAGTTACTGTTGCTTCTCATCCAATTTCTCGAATAATGATTTATACGTAACCGATTTAAAACACGCGCTCTGCCTGTTTATCAATAATACCAACTACAAAAGCGATAACACCGGAATCATCTTTAACGACCGTGAACATAACATTCCTGTCCTAAAAGATGTTTGGGATGAAAAGAAGAAACGTATCAAGGCACGAAACTTTGCCATTTTTGCGCCAACTGGCGAAGGCAAATCGTTCTTAGCCAATAACATTTTGCGCCAGTATTTTGAAAGTGGTGTTCGTCTGGTCATTATAGACTTAGGCGGTTCATATACTAAATTCGCAAAGCTCTATCCTGAAAAATATACGGTGCTTCGCTATGAAAGTGGAAAGAACCTTGGTATCAATCCATTTTACATCAGTGACACAAACGACCTCACACCGGAACGATTGGAAGACTTATCGGTTTTTCTATTTGAACTATTTGCTTCGGACTTAAAGGTTACAAAAGCCCAATCGGTATCGGTCAAAAAGATACTGCGCCACTATTACGATAGCACTTCTGAAAATCACTCTTTAGATGGTTTTTACAGCTTTATAGAAAGGTATCAGGAAGATCTTCTGGACACCCTTAAAATCCATCCCGACTACTTCAATGTTACCAGCTTTTTGCACGTAATGTCCGAATACGTCGGCGATGGTCTATATAGTTTCCTATTTGAAGTGAGCGAAGACCAGACCTATAAAATTGAGGACAAACGATTAATTGTCTTTGAGCTGGACGAGGTAAAGGATAATAAGGAAATCTTGTCCGTGATGCTCAAGCTCATCAAATCTGCTATCCAAAGAACCATTTGGAAGAACAGAGCTGAAAAAGGAATTATCCTATTTGATGAGTTTGCCAAACAACTGAAGTTTGACAACGTATTGGAAAGTGTAGAATTCTACTATCAAGCTATTCGTAAACAAAACGGTGCGATTGGTATTATTCTACAGTCAATAAATCAATTGCCCAACAATTCGACTTCAGCAAGTATTCTCGAAAACACACAGGTCATTTACAGCCTTAACAATGAAAAAGGCTATGATGAACTTGTTAAAAGGCTCAACCTATCCAGCCACGACCTGAACCAATTAAAATCCATCAAAAACAACCTTTCTGGTCCACGCAAATACACCGAAATGTTCATCAAAATTGGTAGGGAAAGCAACATTTTCCGGCTCGAAGTTCCGAAGGAAGTATATGCAGCTTACCTGACCGATGGACAGGAAAACGAAGAAATAATGAAGCTCTACAATGAGCATAAAGATATGCAAAAAGCAATAATTCAATTCACATCTAAAACATAATATTATGAAATCGAAGATTCACGAATACCAAAACAAATTTTTTACAATGAGTAAAACAAAAATCAAAATTTTAGTAATGACCGTAGCCCTTACCTTATTTATGTCTGGCAATGCCAATGCACAGGGAATGCCCACTTATGACAATACCAATTTTATCAGTTTGGTAAAACAACTATTGGAATCAGGTAAACAGACCGCTCAAATGATTAAGTCTGTAAAATTCCTAAAGGATGCTAAAGAAGCCATCGAGCAAGTATCAAGCGTAGTTCAACAACTCAACGCTGTCCAAGAAATTGCAGACAATAATCAGCGCCTTATCAATGTAATGCAAAATGATTTACAGGACATTTTAAACTCTCCTTACATCAAACCCGATGAAGTTTCAAGAGTTATGGAATCATTCGATGCAATAGTCCAAAACTCATTAGAAACGGTAGATTTTATTGATGAAGTTTTATCCAGCGATTACCTAAAAATGAGCGATGCCGAACGTGCCGAAATACTCAAAGTTAAAGAGCAAGAATCGAAACAAATGGTTTCTACCATTACCACTAAAACAAAACGCTATCGAGATATTATTTCTTTCAGAAAAATGCAGGATAAAGTAAATAACCGAGAAACAGATTACTAAAAATGACCGCAACCATACTTTTAGGGATTGGGTTGGAATACATCGATGCGGTGTTCCAGACCATACAGAGCAGCAACTTCTCGCAATACACTATTGCCGGAATGAAAACGCTCGCTGTCCTATTTTTTCTGGTTAACATCCTGAAAAAGTACAATGAAGGTGTTGCGGATAAAGATGGTTATACTTGGGGATTGAGTCCAGGGGACTTGATGAAGAATTTTGCCATTGTCATATTAGTAATTTTCTCAACGCAGGTGTTAGGGTTCTTTGATGGGATATTAGTGGCCATTGAAGGACAATATCGAGGAACGGCACCTGCCTTGTTGCCTTTACAGATGCAGGATATTCCTTTAGAGGAAGACGTAAGTCTTTTTGATGCTGCGAGCTCAGCAATGACCCTTTTATACGAAGCTTTAGTAACACCATTGTATGGGTTTAAGATATTGGCATTTATTCTAAGCACTATACTTTGGATTCTTGACCTATTCATTTATCCGTTGTTTTTGGCAGAGCGTTTTTTCCTTTTGGGGATAATGCAAGCGTTCTTCCCTTTGGTCATTAGCCTTGCAGTATTTGAAAAATTCCGTTCACTTGCTTATACATTCTTCAAGTTGTATGCTGCTGTATATATGTTAGTGCCGGCATTCTTTTTAGTCAATGTATTTGTTAACGCTATTTATACGGAAATCAACACCAATTTCTGGGTCAACTTATTTGGTACCGATACAGGTCAAGGCTTTTTTGCGCCTGTGATTCAATTAGGTTCTGTTGCATTTATTGTTTTCCTGAAATTCAAATTGTACAAACGAGCAACGTCCTTTACGCTCAGATTGTTTACTGCCTAAGGCAGATTAAAAATAAGAATATGAAAACACCATACAAGAATATTTATAACGTCCTAAAATTGAATCGGTTTATCGTTTTGGCTGTTGTCGTCTGTGCCTTACTGTCCAGTACCTTTTCAGTTTGGATGGTATTCAACACCAATCAAAAAGCGCTCAATAGTGCTTTTGCAATCAATACAGATGGCAGTATAATTCCCCTGAAACTCGTGACTCAAAAGGAAAATTTTAGGGTCGAAGCATTAGCACATTTGGATCTGTTCCATAATTACTTCTATAACATCGATGCCAGTAATTATGAAAGGAATTTGGAAAAAGCACTTTGGTTAGGCAATAGTTCTGTGGACAATCTTTACCGTCAGAAAAAAGCTGATGGCGTTTATAACCGATTGCTTCAGTATTCATTGGTTCAAAAAGTATTGAGTATCGATTCAAGAATAAATAAAAATAATGGCTCATACAGTTTTACAACTACCACCATTTTTGAAATTAACAGAGGTTCTATAATTGACACCTACGAATTAGTTTCCACCGGAAACCTAATTATGGTTGACCGAAACTTTCCCAACAATCCGCACGGACTTTTAATTACAAATTACTTCGAGAACACTTTAAAAAAACTGAATAATGAAAGTTGAGCCGACCCGACTGCCGCTGGGTGGTTAATCGGCATTTAAAAAAACACGATTATGAAAGTAGAAAAGAATAAAATAGTATTTGCAGCAGTATTGGCCGTGATTTTCATATTCCTTATTTCCTATTCTGTAATGGTAATGGGCGATGATGATAGCGAGAACGAGAGCCTGCAACAAACATTAATTCCTGATTTGGAAGAAAACCAAAAAGAGTACGATTCTAAATTGGATGCCATCAATGATTTAAAGGAAGTGCGTGAAAATAACGCACCCAGCATCTATGATGAAAAGCTTATAGACTCATTGGGCTTTTATGACCCAGATTTGCCCGAACGTGAAAAAGAACGCATTGTGGATAGTATTTACGATGCTGGCAAAATTCGATATTCTGAAAAACGCTATCAAAATTTGGGACAAAGAAAAGTTGTTCAAAAAAGCACAAAGCAAATCGATTCATCAGAAATTAAACGAGAACAAAAAATCGAAGCCAAAGAATTGGGTTTGGAACATCAATTGTTTTTTGCTGCTGCGCCAAAACCTAATGAGTTTTCAATCCTCGGAAATACTGATGAGACCATATATGTAGTTGTCGATGGCGACCAAGTTGTTAAGGCAAATACCAGATTACGGATGCGCCTAACCAAAGCTGCAACAATAAACGGTAAGTTGATGCCTAAGAACACACCCATTTTCGGTTTTATAAGCTTTCAGCCGAATCGTGCACTCATTGAAATTGAAAACATTAAGCATCATCCTACAAAACTCAAAGCTTTTGATTTGTCAGATGGTAGTGAAGGTATTTATGTACAGAACAATTTTCGAGCAGAAGCCACCACCGAAGTCTTGGACGATATTATTGGCGATATCAACATTCCCACCGTACCACAAGTTGGTGGTATATCCAAAGTACTCAGACGTAACAACCGAAACGTAAAAGTTACGGTATTGAATAATTATAAATTAATTCTAAAACCTAAATTATGAGCCCATAATGGGCATTTAAAAACACACTCTTATGAAAAAGTATATCATAATTTCCACTCTTGTTTTAAGTTTCGCTTTCGCACCTCGACTTTGCTCGGCACAGGCTACAGCGCAAACAACTACAGTTCTCGATACCATATATGCCAACGACACCAAAAACGTTGCATTATTCTTCCCTGAACCTATTCGGCAAGGTATAACCGGCTCAGATAATTTTGTTTTTACCTACAATCGTGAAAAAGAGCAGTATTTTGGACTTCTTCAAGCAAAGCCTGGTAAAGAAAGTAATCTGTTGGTAGTCAATAGAAATGGTTCAATTTTTTCGTATATTGTAAGGTATAAAAAACAGCTATCTAAGCTCAATTATTTCATTCCGCTATCCAATAGTATCGGAAATGAGAAACCAATTAAGGTCGATTCGATTCTTGCTGAATCTTCTGAAGAACGTGTAGATAATAGAACCTATTATTACCAAAAATTCTGCTCGTATCTTCTCAATAGAAACCAGCGTATCGGTCGGATTAAGAAGCGAACGCAAGGCATTGTCTTGACTGTTGAAAATGTTGTTTTTGATAAGGAAGAACTCTACTTCGTTATCCAGATTGAGAATAATTCTACTTTGGATTACGATTTGAATTTCTTAAACCTTTCGATTGAAACAAGACAAAAGGGGAAAAGAAAATCGTTACAACGCTTGTATCAAGAACCGATTTATAAACATAATCTGCCGTCCAAGATTAAGGAAAATGAAATGGCTCGCTTTGTATATGTGATGTCCAAGTTCTCATTATCCGATGACCGCAGGGCGATTTTAGAATTGAATGAAAAGGATGGCGAACGAAATATAGAAATGAAACTATCACATAGATATATTAATAACCCAAATTAATACTGTTATGAAAAAAATTGTTGTTTTATCGCTCATAGTACTGTTCCTTTCTTGTGCTGATTCTGAAACTAAAATTTCGGGACCAAGTGCCACAGCTCAGATTGTTATTGAAAGCTTTTATGAAAAGAATGAGGAAGCTTTAAAAGCCAACTCAACACCACAGGCATATTCTAACTATATGAATACTATAAATATGTTTAATGCTACGGTAAAGGATGATTCAAACTTTACTGTTTTACAGGATACGATTATGGGTGACGTGGCTTGGGTAAAATATACAACAGCCTATGATAAGACACCAGGCCTTTTTAAACTGGTTAAGCAAAATGGCAAATGGTTGGCGGATGCGAGAGGCTCAAAGGATAAATCGCCTTTTTAAAAAGAACTTTTATTTTAAGCTTTATCAGTTCTTATCGAGATTTGTTTCCCAGTAACCTCGTGTTCCACCCACACGCTCTATAAAGCCAGCATCCTTCAAATTGTTTAGATGCTTTTGGATTGCAGATTGGTTTATGTGTAAAACTTCTGCAATTCCTGAACGGCTTATTCGGTTATCTGCAACAATTAACTTTAAAACCTCCTTTTGTCTATGTGTCAATTCTTTGATATCGTCAATTTCAGTATCTTTTTGACCACCTATTTGACCACCTTTTAGACCACCCATTACACCACCTATTTGACCACCTTCTTTGATAGTGGTTTCTTTAGCGATAAATGTCATTCTAAGGAAGTTATCTGAAAAAACAAAACTCTCTTTACCATAATAATCCAAAATACGAGGGATGCCAGAGCCTAATTGCTCTACCAGTTCTAAATCTTTGAAAATCCGCATCAGTTCCTTGTTACGTGGAACTGAAAAGCCTTCAAAAAATTCTTGCTCGCTCAATCCTTCAGGTAAACCACCTGCCGATGTGATTTCAATTCTATCCGCAAAGATTTCGAACTTTGGGGTAATCTCATTGGTATAGTCATTATGCACAAAAGCATTGATGATGGCCTCGCGCAATGCGATAGGATTCCATAGGTTGGCTTGCTGTCTTTCTTTAGCTGTTATTTTTGTGTTGGTTCGGTTCTCGACAGCAATTTTATCTATCACTTGCTTGGTGGCTTTGACCAAACATTCGTGTCCGTATTCGTTACTTTCTATAAGGTCTGTCCGGGTTGTGCCGGAATACTTGGCCACCTTTATAGAAGTGTTGTTCTTATCTGCCAAAAGATAGCCGGCATAATTGAATGCGCCATCTTCGGTAAGTAGCTCCAGATTCTTTGCGAATGCTTTACCAAGGGAATATCCCGATTCCTCGTAATAAATTTTCAACTGGCTAAAGCTTAAATCCTGCCGACCAGCTTTAATTTTACTGATGGAATTTCGGGTACGTTTAGCAAACAGCTCGTCTATCATTTTTTGCGGCATCGGTTCAGCAGCTGAACCTAAACGAATGAAACAACCCTTTTCGCTCATCCCGTATTTTTTGAGATGATACGGTTTTTCTGGACCGCTTGCCAAAATGATTTTCAGGATATTCTTGCCATCTTGTTCTTCGCTTACAATATCAAAGAGACCCAAAGCTGAAGGACGGATATTGTTCTTTAACCTGTCTTTAATTTTTAATTGGTCGCCATCCGCATCAGCCAAACCATACGTGTTTCCTTCCTTATTAATACCGATATAGATAATGCCGCCTTCGCGGTAGTTCAGAAAAGCAATGACCTCTTTTTCGAGTCCATCGGTAAGTTCTCTTTTGTATTCTATACGGTTTGTTTCGGTCATTAATTCAAATAAAATCTGACTGTAAAGATAATAATATTAAGTTGTGGACATTGGTTTTGCCCCATATGATAAAGTACCTAGCATTTTTAAATTCGTAAATCATATTTTATTCTTTCTTTGTTAGAATAAATTTGAAATCCAGATTTTTTTAATGACACCATCTGAACAATATGTTGCCGACTTATGCCAAAAATCGTTTCTTCCTTTTTGGAATTTCCCTAACCCTATTGGTAAAAAGAATAAAGAATTGTGTGATGTTTTGGTTATCTGTGGCAATTATATTTTAATAATTTCGGTAAAGGATATTAGGGTATCTAGTCATACGGATAAAAAAGTGCAATATGAGCGATGGGTAAAAAAAGCTGTTGAAGATTCAGCAAAACAAATTTATGGTGCTGAACGCTTTCTTAAAACTGCTAACGAAGTTTATGCAAAAAATAGAACAAACAAGATTTCCCTGCCACCGAAAAACGAGAGAATAATTTTTAGGATTGCGATAGCGTTTGGTAGTGATAACACATTCCCCTTACCGTATGGGGAATTTGGTCAAGGCTTTGTTCACGTTTTTGATGAAGAATCTACCTCTATCCTATTGAGTGAATTGGACACCATTACAGATTTTACAAGATATCTTACTGACAAAGTGCAATTTCTGCAAGGAAAATATTTCTCAATGCCTAAAGAGTCTGATTTTCTTGCTTTCTACATCCAAACTGGTCTTGATGTTGATGAAAAAACTGATGCGATAGTATCAGATGGTGGCTTATGGGAATCTTATGTAGCATCTAAAGAATACGTAGAGTGGCAAGCACTTTTACCTCAAAGTAAAATTTGGGATTATATGATTGCTCAATTGCACGACTATCATATTTCCGAAGAAACGTCAGATAAATTTAGGAATGAATACGAGGAAGCTATTAGAGTTATTAATCTAGAATCTCGAATAAATCGAATAGAGCTAGGTGGAATACTGGATAATGCTATTCAAAGGAAATTAAGTGCTAGAATGCTAAGGCCTTTAAAGGGTGCTAAACATTGTTATGTTTTTATGCCTTTAACACCTAAGAACTGGGAAGGTAAAGAAAATGAGTTAGAATTAAGATGTATGGTAGCCAGAATGGAAAACCCAACTATAGAAATGGTTATTGGTATTGGTTTTGGAAGCAATGGCGATGGACAAGATGTTTATGATATCTGCTCTCATTATATTCCTGAAATGAGTGAAGAATTTATTAAACACGCGAAGGAAGTGCAAGACGAATTAGGGTATTTTAAAAAGCCAACTTTCTCAAATAGTAAATCTTACAGGAAGGAAGATTTTAAAGGATTTGGACTTTGGTAGTATCACTATTTAAATGCAGGAAAATGTTTGTTAAAAACTAAACCACGCTGAAATGTTAAAATCTTCAAAATGTTAATTAACTTTAGCAATTTAAAAAATCAACAGTTTTTATGGATAAAGGCGCAAAATTTTATAGATGTGATTTTCAAGTACATAGCCCAAGGGATATTGCTTGGACAGGTGCTCGTTTTGGTGTAAACACTGAGCAAATAGCAGACCTAACACAAATTGAAAAGCAACAAATCGACGAGAATCGTGAACAATTTTGCAAGGAATACTTAGATAAAATTAGTAACGCCGGAATTAACGCTATTGCGATGACAGACCATCACGATGTGGTGTTTGTTCAACATTTAAGGAAAGTCGCTAAAGAGCAGAACGCAATTCACGAACTAATTGGTGAACCAGAAAAAATGGTGACCGTATTTCCTGGTATTGAACTTAGCCTTTCCAACCCGGCCAGTCAAGTGATAATAATTTTTGATGCTGATTTCGAAGACGTACATCTTAATTCTGTTCTAAATTTTATCGGTATTCAAGCTACGGACAAATACGATAGGCAGACAGTTCAAACTCAAAGAATTTCCCAAGAGGTGATTAACAACCTTTCACAGCTTCATAAAATTTTGGAAGAAGTAAACTATTGTAAAGGTAGGTATATAGTACTTCCCAACGTTGGAAAAGGTGGTCAGCATTCAATCATTCGTCAGGGCTTCCAAGAGCATTATATAAAGATGCCCTGTGTTGGTGGTTATGTTGATAAGGAAATATCTCAAGAATCAGGATATCAAAATAAAGTTAATGGTGGTGACGTTAATTACGGCAATAAGAGTATAGGTCTCGTGTCCACATCTGACAACAGATATGAAGATGGACGAGAATTTGGAAAATATTCTACTTGGGTAAAATGGGCAGAACCTACCGCAGAGGCAATTAGACAAGCGTGCTTAGCCAAGGAATCTAGAATATCCCAAGTCGAACCTGAAATGCCACAAATATTTATTGAAGGGATAGATGTTACAAATTCAAAATTTTTGGGAAGTTTTAATATCAAATTCAATCAACAATACAATGCATTGATTGGTGGAAGAGGAACAGGCAAGTCAACTATATTAGAATACATCAGATGGGGTTTGTGCGACCAAACCGTAAAAATCGGTAACTACGAAGAGTTAGATATTATTCAGAATCGCAGAGATACTCTTATAAGAAAAACTTTGACTGCTGTAGAAGGTGAAGTGCGTATTACAATGGTCAAGAATGATGTAAGGCATATTGTGAAAAGAAATTCTGCAAGCAGGGAAATACTGTTGAAAATTGGGGACACCGAATTTCAAAAAGTTAGTGAAGAGGATATTCGCAAAGTATTACCCATCCAATCATATAGTCAGAAACAACTAAGCGATGTTGGCGTTAAGACAGAAGAACTTAAGCGATTTATTGAGCAACCTATAAAAAGTGGTTTAGAGCGTATCTCATACAATTTAGATGAAACCAACTTAAAGCTAAAAAATGCCTATAATCAACTGGTACGCAAGAAAAAAGTACAGAATGAGATAGCCAATTTTAATATTGAAGGAAGTTCTATTACTGGACAGGTTAAGGTTATTCGCGAATCGTTGAAAGGTATTTCAGAAGCCGACCAAAAAACGATTGATAAAAAATCAAAATTTGAGTTAGAAAAGACAATAATAGAAAATACTGATTCTGAACTTACCCTTTTTGATTCCAAAACAGACGAACTTATAGAATTACTGAAGTTATACCCAGAACCTATTAAACCCTTTCTTGATAATGTTGAAAACAAGGATTTGATTATTAAGCTCGATACCGAAATAAATTCAAAATTCAAGAATATCAACGATGCTGTTCAAAAATTGAAGGATGTTTTTAGCGTAAACGGACTGAAGTCATACAATGAAATTGTCGAAGAATGGGAAAAAAAGGAAACCTTATTTAATTCTGAATATGAGGCAGCCAAAGGCAAGTCTCAATCCAGTCAAGAGCAATTATCAAATATAAAAAAGCTAGAAGACCGACTGGCTGAGATTAATAGTTTAGTTGCTGAGAGAAAATCTGTGATTAAAGAGCTTGGAAATCCTGAGAACGATTATAACGCCTACAAAGAAGAATGGAAAGACCTGCATATTAAAAAAGTTCGTGTTTTAAACGACCAAGCCACTAATTTTACGGATTTGTCTAACAACCTAATCAAAGCAGTAGTTACCAAAAATATCAATCTTGCAAATTTTAAGGAAAAACTGCGGTCAATACTCGAAGGAACGCGAATAAGAGAAGAACGAATAGATGCAATATTAGAAAATGTTCGCAGTAAAGCAGACCCAATTTCTGAATTTATATCCGTTTCCGAAGAATTGAGACTATTAGCCGAATTTAAGCTAAAGGAAGATAATCCAGAAGATTTACCTGCAACGCCAATCTTAGATTCAGTAGGTTTTACCGTAGACCACAAACTAAAAATTCAATCCAAAATTTCAACCGATGATTGGTTGCAATTATCGGCAATAGAATTGGAATTTAATCCTGAATTCTTTTATACTACAAATAATGAGCTCGGTGATGAAATTCCTTTTCAAGATGCATCTGCTGGACAACAAGCTACTGCACTTCTCACAGTTCTACTAAATCAACCAGGAATGCCTTTGCTTATCGACCAGCCGTATGCACCCCACCAAGTACAT